>NZ_JBMRCP010000102.1:0-5665 GCF_057350545.1 Pseudolysinimonas sp.
AGCCAGACCTCGCTGAGCGTCGGGTACGGCGGCACGGCGTGCCACAGTCGGTCGAGCGGCACCTCGCCGACGATCGCGATCGTCGCGGCGTGCAGGAGCTCGCCGACGCCCGGGCCGACGAGCGTCATCCCGAGCAGCACGCGGCGGTCGTCGTCGACGATCGCGCGCACGGTGCCGGAGTAGTCGTCGGCGACCACCGAGGCCCCCGCGACCCAGGAGAGGTCGTAGTCGAGCACGCGGAAGCTCACCCCGGCCTTCTCGGCGTCGGCGGCGGTGAGACCGACGGAGGCGACCTCCGGGTCGGTGAACGTCACCTGCGGCACGGCGGAGTGGTCGGCTGTGGCGACGTGACGTCCCCAGGGGGCGGTGTCGGCATCCCGACCCGTGGCCCGGGCGGCGATCACGTCGCCCGCGGCGCGTGCCTGGTACTTGCCCTGGTGGGTGAGCAGAGCGCGGTGGTTGACGTCGCCGACGCCGTACAGCCAGTCGACGCCGCGCACCCGGAGCGTGTCGTCGACGCCGAGCCAGGCGCCCGGCTCCAGGCCGACCGACTCGAGGCCGAGGTCGCCCGTCCGCGGCGTGCGGCCGACCGCGACGAGCACCTCATCGGCGCGCACCTCCGAGCCGTCGGAGAGTTCGAGCACCTTCGCCGAGCCCTCGCGGCGCGCGGCCACGACGTCGACGCCCGTGCGCACATCGACCCCGCGCCCGCGCAGGGCCGCTGTGACACGATCACCCGCGAACGGCTCCTGCCCGCCGAGCAGGCCGCTCCGAGCGAGGAGGGTCACCGTCGTGCCGAAGTCGGAGTAGGCGGTCGCCATCTCGGCGCCGACGACGCCACCGCCGAGGATCGCGAGACTCGCCGGGGCGGCCTTCGCGCTCGTCGCCTCACGGCTCGTCCACGGCGAGAGGTCGGCGAGACCCGGGATGTCGGGGAGCAGAGCTGCGCTCCCGGTGGCGACCGCGACGGCGTGGCGGGCGGTGAACTCGGTCTCCGCACCGCCCGGGGAGGTCACGACGACGCGGCGCTCGCCGACGAGGCGCCCGTGACCGCGTACGACCTCGATGCCGGCGCCCTCCGCCCACGACACCTGCGAGGAGTCATCCCAGTCATTCGTGACCGCGTCGCGACGGGCGAAGACGGCGGACGGGTCGATCTCGCCGATCGCTCCGACTCCGCGCACGGCGCGCGCGGCTCGGGTGGCGGCGCCGGCCCGGAGCAGTGCCTTCGAGGGCATGCAGGCCCAGTAGGAGCACTCGCCGCCGACGAGCTCGGCCTCGACCATCGCGACGGTCAGGCCGCCCTGCACCGCGCGGTCCGCGACGTTCTCGCCGACCGCGCCGGCTCCGATCACGACGACGTCGACCTCGCGGCGCTCCATGCGGAACAGGCTACGCCGCGGGCGTGCGCTCCGGCTCGGGCACGATGCGCATCCCGAGCGTCGTGTTCGCCGAGTCGATGAGCTCGTCGAGCCAGACCCGGTTGATGTCGTGCGACTGGGCGTCGAAGTCGAAACGCAGCGTCGACGACGCGTTGATCCACAGCGTCGAGCGCCCGTCGCCCTTCGGGGCGTCGAGCGTCAGCGCGAAGCTCTCGTTTCGGCGCAGCTTCGCCAACACCACGAGCTCGACGTGCGCGAGCGTGCGGTCATCGATCTCGTAGGTCGCGGGGGGCGAACCGTAGTGCAACTGTCCCATTGAGGCGATCCTACGGGCCCGGAGGATTTCGCCGGTACCCTTGCGCTCGTGGCCATCGTGAACCGACTCACCGTCGACGGACGGGATTACTTCCTCCCCGAGCCCGTGACGGACCTGAAGACCCAGATCCTCTCCGCGATCCAGGCGGGTGGCGGCTATGTCAACATCCCGCCGCTGCGCGGAGGGCCGGGCATCGACATCCTCTTCTCGCCGGGCATGCCCGTGACGTGGTCGCAGATCGACGTCGGCGAGAGCGCCATGCCGTCGTCGGAGTCCGACGCGCACGTGGCGGAGACGCCCGACGAGTTCGGGATCTAGGTCTCGACCACCGAGCGACACCCGCCTGCGGCGCTACTCGACGACCGTGACTCAGTCGGCGGTCGCGACGAGCAGCGGCTCGACCTCGTGCACCGGAAGCGGCGGCGAGAAGTAGTACCCCTGCGCACGGTCGCAGCCCCACGCCACCGCGCGGTCGAAGTGCTCGACGGTCTCGATGCCTTCCGCGACGACGCAGGCGCAGCGCTCGTGAGCGAGCGCGATGCACTCGAGTACGAGGTGGTCGACGGCGTCAGCTCCGGCGTGCACGAGCGACCTGTCGATCTTCACCTCGGTGAGCGGCAGGCGGCGGACGAGCTCGAGCGACGTGTGGCCCGTGCCGAAGTCGTCGATCGAGACACCGACACCGCCGTCGACGAGCGCGCCGAGGGTCGCCATCTCGTCGGGGCTGTAGGTGAACTCCGGCGACTCGGTGATCTCGACGGTGAGCGCGAAGCGCGGCAGGTCGAGTTCGCGCAGACGGCGCAGCACGGCCGCCGCGAACTCGGGACGCAACTCCGACGGTGAGACGTTGAGCGAGAGCCCGACCTCGACGCCCCGCGCGTGCCAGTCGGCGATGCGTCGCCCCGACTCGTCGAGCATGAACCGCCCGACGTCGGCGATGAGGCCGTACTGCTCCGCGATGTCGATGAAGCGGCCCGGGAGCAGCAGGCCGTCCTGCGGGTGAATCCAGCGGCAGAGCGCCTCGACCGCGACGACGCGACCCGTCTTCAGGTCGTACTGGGGCTGGAAGAACGCGGTCAGCTCACCCGCGACGAAGGCGTGGCGGAGCTGTCCCGCCAACTCGGTCGCGGAGCGCGACACATCACCCTCGTGCACCGATCCAGATTCGGCCGCGTTCGGGTCACGGTCAACACGGGACAGATCGTCCATCGTGTGCGTATACTACGCGGCCCCCTACGGAAGGGAACCCCCGTGCCCGGGCGACCGTCTTCGGATCCGGGCGCGATATGCTCCGCTTGATGGGCACCCTGACCTACGACTCCAAACTCGCCGTCTCCTTCGACGACCGCATCCTGGCGCACCTCCAGGTGGTCATCTGGTCGAAGCTCCGACGCGGCGAGCACTTCTCGTTCACCTGGACCGAGCCTTCTCGCAGCGGCTTCGGGCGCACGTCGGTCTGGCTCGCCCCGAGCATCCCGCTCACGTTCGAGTACTTCGGTGGGCGTCAGCCGCGGCTCAACCCCGAGTGGGTGCAGATCCTCAGCAAGTCCGCGAACTCGCCGGGCGGGCTCGTGCTGACCCCCGAGCCTCCGGAGAAAGACCCGCCCGCCGCCTAAGAGCGCCGCCGCGTCGCTGTCAAGCCCCCACGTCGGTTCGCGCTCGGCTCGTAGCGTTTCGGACATGACCCTCCAGCTCCCCTCGCCGACGCACTCCGCCTCGCCGGAGATCGCATCCGAGGTGCGCTGGGCAAGCCCCGCGGCCGGTCTCTGGGTGGCGACCCGTC
This sequence comes from Pseudolysinimonas sp., assembly GCF_057350545.1. Taxonomy (NCBI): domain Bacteria; kingdom Bacillati; phylum Actinomycetota; class Actinomycetes; order Micrococcales; family Microbacteriaceae; genus Pseudolysinimonas; species Pseudolysinimonas sp. Next base: position 3,482 of record NZ_JBMRCP010000102.1, read on the forward strand.
GCGGTGATTACGCCGGCATGGTCGAGAGATCTGACGGCTCGTACCACGCGAGGAGCGCCCGCGGCCGTGCGCTCGGTTCGTTCCCGGACCTCGACTCAGCGCTCTCCGTCGTCGACGGGGGAGATGAGGTCCACCGGGGCGCTCCTCGCGGCGCCACGCTCCTCCTGATCGCGATCAACGGCGGTGCTGCCCTGATCGCGCTCGGGCTGGCGTTCGCGCTCATCCGATGACCCCCCTGCACCCGGCGAGCACCGGCTCGCCGATCTCGGTCTGGTTCGTCGACGACGCCCCGGTGAGGCTGCTGAGCGGCAGCGTGCGGTTCCGGGTGCTCGACGAACCCAAGTGCGCCGACATCAACGGGGAGCGCTACTGGCGCGTGCGGGCACAGAGCGACGACGGGATGACGGCGATGTTCGATCTCAAGCGAGACGGCGGTGGGTGGGTGCTCGCGGGCGTCGACGAAGACCTCCGCCGGACGGGAAGCCGGTGACCGCCGGCGGGGAGTCGGCAGCCCCACAGCCCCGTCCTGAGCCTGTCGTCGAGACGTGGCCCGGCTCGGCGTATCCGCTCGGCGCCACCTTCGACGGCAACGGCACCAACTTCGCGCTGTTCAGCGAGAACGCCGAGCGGGTCGAGCTCTGCCTCATCGCCGACGACGGCACCGAGACCTGCGTGGAGATCACCGAGGTCGACGCCTACGTCTGGCACGCCTACCTTCCCGGCGTGCAGCCCGGGCAGCGTTACGGCTACCGTGTGCACGGCCCGTGGGATCCGGCGCGGGGCCTGCGGTTCAACCCCAACAAGCTGCTGCTCGATCCCTACGCGAAGGCGACGATCGGCGACATCCGGTGGGGGCAGTCGCTCTTCTCGTACCCGTTCGGCGACGAGGACGGGGGCGACGCCGACAACCGCAACGACGACGACTCGGCTGCCGACATGATGCACGGCGTCGTGGTGAATCCGTTCTTCGACTGGACGGGCGACGTGTCACCTCGCGTCCCCTACAAGGACACCGTCATCTACGAAGCGCACGTGCGCGGCTTGACGATGCGGCACCCCGACGTTCCCGACGAGCTGCGCGGCACCTACGCCGGCCTCGCCCACCCGGCGGTCATCGCGCACCTCCAGAAGCTCGGCATCACAGCGATCGAGCTCATGCCCGTGCACCAGTTCGTCAATGACTCGACCCTGCAAGACAAGGGGCTCTCGAACTACTGGGGTTACAACACGATCGGGTTCTTCGCGCCGCACGCCGCCTACGCGTCGAGCGGGGTCGCGGGGCACCAGGTGCAGGAGTTCAAGGGGATGGTGCGCGCCCTCCACACGGCGGGCATCGAGGTCATCCTGGATGTCGTCTACAACCACACCGCGGAGGGCAACCACCTCGGGCCGACGATCTCGATGCGCGGGATCGACAACGCCGCCTACTACCGCCTCGTCGAGGACGACCCGCGGTACTACATGGACTACACGGGCACCGGCAACTCGATGAACGTGCGCACGCCGCACACGCTCCAGCTCATCATGGACTCGCTGCGCTACTGGGTGCTCGAGATGCACGTCGACGGGTTCCGGTTCGACCTCGCGGCGACGCTCGCGCGCGAGTTCTACGAGGTCGACAAGCTCTCGAGCTTCTTCGAGCTCGTGCAGCAGGACCCGGTGATCTCGCAGGTGAAGCTCATCGCCGAGCCGTGGGACATCGGACCGGGCGGATACCAGGTGGGCGGGTTCCCGCCGCAGTGGACCGAGTGGAACGGCAAGTACCGCGACACGGTGCGCGACTTCTGGCGCGGTGAGCCCGCGACGCTCGGCGAGTTCGCGGCGCGCATCACGGGGCCGGCCGACCTCTACCAGCAGGACGGCCGCCGGCCGGTCGCGTCCATCAACTTCGTCACCGCCCACGACGGCTTCACCTTGCGCGACCTCGTGTCGTACGACGAGAAGCACAACGACGCGAACGGCGAGGACGGCAACGACGGCGAGAGCCACAACCGGTCGTGGAACTCGGGCGTCGAAGGCGAGACCGAGGATCCCGACATCCTCACCCTGCGCGCGCGCCGGCAGCGCAACATCCTCGCGACGCTGCTGCTGAGCCAGGGTGTGCCGATGATCCTGCACGGCGACGAGCTCGGGCGCACGCAGCTCGGGAACAACAACGTGTACGCGCAGGACTCCGAGCTCTCC
>NZ_JBMRCP010000103.1:0-51322 GCF_057350545.1 Pseudolysinimonas sp.
ACGACCTCGAGATCCGTCCGCCGGTCGTCACCGTCATGGGCCACGTCGACCACGGAAAGACCCGACTGCTCGACGCGATCCGCGAGGCGAACGTCGTCGCGGGCGAGGCCGGCGGCATCACGCAGCACATCGGTGCGTACCAGGTCTGGACCGAGCACGAGGGCATCGAGCGCGCCATCACCTTCATCGACACCCCGGGCCACGAGGCGTTCACCGCCATGCGTGCCCGTGGTGCCAACGTGACCGACATCGCGATCCTCGTGGTCGCGGCAGACGACGGCATCATGCCGCAGACGGTCGAGGCGCTCAACCACGCCCAGGCCGCCGGAGCGCCGATCGTCGTCGCCGTCAACAAGGTCGACAAGGAGGGGGCCAACCCCGCCAAGGTGCGTCAGCAGCTCACCGAGTACGGCCTCGTCGCCGAAGAGTTCGGTGGCGACACGATGTTCGTCGACGTGTCCGCTCTGCAGAAGAAGGGCATCACCGAGCTGTTGGATGCCGTGCTCCTCACCGCGGACGCCGGCCTCGACCTCGTGGCGAACCCGACCCGCGACGCCCGCGGTGTCGCGATCGAGGCGAAGCTCGACAAGGGTCGTGGCGCCGTCGCGACCGTGCTCATCCAGAACGGAACGCTGCGCGTCGGCGACCCGATCGTCGCCGGCACGGCGTACGGACGCGTCCGGGCCATGCACGACGAGAACGGCGAGCAGGTCGACGAGGCCTACCCGTCGCGTCCCGTGCTCGTGCAGGGACTCTCGCGGGTTCCGCGAGCGGGCGACACGTTCATCGTGACCGAAGACGACCGCACGGCTCGGCAGATCGCCGAGAAGCGCGAAGCCGTCGAGCGCAACGCCCAGCTGGCGAAGGCCCGCAAGCGCATCTCGCTCGAGGACTTCACCCGCGCTCTCGAAGAGGGCAAGGTCGAGTCGCTCAACCTCATCATCAAGGGTGACGTCTCCGGTGCCGTCGAGGCACTCGAGGAGTCGCTCATGAAGATCGAGATCGACGACAGCGTCCAGCTGCGCATCCTGCACCGCGGTGTGGGTGCCGTCACCGAGTCGGACATCGACCTGGCCACGATCGACAACGCGATCGTGATCGGATTCAACGTCCGCCCCGACGTGAAGGCGCGTGAGCGTGCACAGCGCGAAGGCATCGACGTGCGGTTCTACTCGGTCATCTACGCCGCACTCGAAGACATCGAGAACTCGCTCAAGGGCATGCTCAAGCCCGAGTTCGAAGAGGTGCAGTCGGGTGTCGCCGAGATCCGCGAGGTGTTCCGCTCCTCCAAGGCCGGCAACATCGCCGGTGTCATCGTCCGCTCCGGCACGATCACGCGCAACGCCAAGGCGCGCGTCATCCGCGACGGCGTGGTCATCGGCGACAACCTCGCCATCGACTCGCTGCGCCGGTTCAAAGACGACGTCACCGAGGTCAAGACGGACTTCGAAGCCGGTATCGGCCTCGGCAAGTTCAACGACATCCAGATCGGCGACGAGATCGAGACCATTGAAATGAAGGAGAAGGTCCGGGTGTAGCCCGGCCGTGGGGTCCCCGCCGCTTCACCGGAGTGAAGAGAGCGGGGACCCCTACCCCGATTCACTCCGGTGAAACGGCGGGGACCCCACTCTGGTTTCACTGCCGGTGGAGGTGCAGCGTTCCCCGTCTTTCCATCCTCAGCTTGCTTGGAGGCACTCATGGCTCAAGGAGATCGCGCGGCGAAGGTCGCGGATCGCATCAAGGAAGTGATCGCGCAGCGTCTTGAGAAGGGGTTGCGGGATCCGCGACTCGGCTTCGTGACGATCACGGATGTACGCGTCACGGGCGACCTGCAGCACGCGAGCGTGTTCTTCACGGTCTACGGGTCGGAGGAGGAGCGGGCGGACTCCGCCGCGGCGCTCAAGGCCGCCACGGGGCTGCTGCGCACCGAGGTGGGCAAGAACCTCAACACGCGGCTCACCCCGTCGCTCGAGTTCATCGCCGACGCGATCCCCGAGAACGCGGCGTCGATCGAGGCACTCCTGCGCGAGGCCTCGGAGCGCGACAACGAGGCACGCGCCGCCGCGGCGAACGCGACCTACGCCGGCGACGAAGACCCGTACGTCAAGCCGCGTGACTTCGACGAAGACGACGAAGACGACGAAGACGACGAAGACGACGACGACGACGACGACAAGGCCTAGAGTCTCGGTGGTCGAGTAGCCGGCGCGGCCGGCGTGTCGAGACCCTCGGAATCCCACGGCGCCGCGCGGCGTTGACCTCAGGGATGCCTCTTCAGCTCTCCGTCCTCGACCTCGTGCCGGTGCGCGCGGGTCAGACCTCCGCCCAGGCGGTCGCCGCCTCCGTCGCGCTCGCGCAGCTCGCCGACCGCCTCGGCTTCGAGCGCTATTGGTTCGCCGAGCACCACAACATGCCGGCCGTCGCGTCGACGGCACCGCCCGTGCTCATCGCGGCGGTCGCGGCGCGCACGGAGCGCATCCGGGTCGGGTCGGGCGGCGTCATGCTGCCCAATCACGCGCCCTTCACGGTCGCCGAGCAGTTCGCGACCCTCGAGGCGTTCGCGCCCGGACGCATCGACCTCGGGCTCGGCCGTGCCCCGGGCTCCGACCCGGTCATCACGCACCTGCTGCGGTCGAGCGGACCGACGAGCGACGTCGACCGTTTCGAGGAGAACATACGCGACATCCGAGCGCTGTCCGGCGACGGCGCCCAGCTCACGATCCGCACCGCCGACGGACTGCGCGACTACGAGGTGAAGGCGACGCCCGCGGCGGCCGGGATTCCCGAGGTGTGGCTGCTCGGCTCGAGCGACTACTCGGCCCACCTCGCGGCGAAGCTCGGCCTGCCGTACGTCTTCGCCCACCACTTCTCGGGGGAGGGGACGGAGCGCGCGCTCGAGGTCTACCGTCGCGAGTTCGTGCCGTCGGAGGCCCTCGCCGCTCCGCGCACCTTCCTCACCGTCAACGCGGTCGTCGCCGACACGGCCGAGGAGGCAGCAGCCCGCGCGCTCCCCGCGCTGCTCAACTTCTCCCGCCTGCGCACCGGCAAGCCCCTGCGCGCGATCGACACCGTCGAGGATGCGGCCCTCGAGGCGCAGGATGCCGCCACGCGTCAGGCGATCGACGGGATGCTCGAGAGGTGGATCGTGGATGCGGCCGAGCCCGCACGGGGGAGGATCGCCGCCCTGGCCGCGTCGTTCGGCGTCGATGAGGTCATGGTCTCGCCGGGCGCCGGATCTCGGGCCGAGGAGCCCGCGGATCGGACGCTCGGACGCGAGCGCACGCTCGAACTGCTCGCTCCGCTTACTGCGTAAGTTTCGGGTGTAAGCTCCGCGCATGGCCAAGTCCGGGCGCGCTCCGCTGAGTCGCGAACGCATCCTCCGCGCCGCGGTCGCGATCGCCGACGTCGACGGGCTCGACGCGGTGAGCATGCGGCGCGTCGGCGAGCAGCTCGGGGTCGAGGCGATGTCGCTCTACCGCCACGTCACGCACAAGGACGAGCTGCTCGAGGGCATGGTCGACGAGGTCGTCGCCGCCTTCCCCGTCCCGTCGATCGGTGGCGACTGGCGCGACCGCCTCGGGGAGCAGGTGCGAGGTGCGCACGCCGTGCTCGTGACGCATCCCTGGGCACCCGAACTGGCGATGAGCCGAGCGGCGAGCAGCCCGGCGCGACTGCGGTTCGCCGACGGCGTCCTCGGCACGCTGCTCTCGGCGGGATGCTCGCCGCAGCTCGCCCACGACGCCCTCCATGCGGTCGAGGTGCACGTCTTCGCCTTCACGCTCCAGGAGCTCGCCCTTCGTTCGGCGCACGGCGGATACGAGCTCGATCACCTCCCGGCCGGTGCCGAGTCGTACCCGAACCTCGCGGTGACGCTCGCGTCGGCCACTCACGACCATCGCGCCGAGTTCGACTTCGTGCTCGAGCTGCTCATGGTCGGGATCGAGCGGGCGATCGCCACCGCGGCCCGCTGAGAGCACGGCGACGGCAGGCCCGCGCCGAGCTCCGGACGGCCGAGCTCTGGACTGCGGAGATCTGGATGGCCGGGTACCGAGCCGTCAGGCGGCGGGGAACTCGGACGCGACGAGCGCGGCGACGGCGGGCGGCACGACGCCGCTCATCGTCAGCTCGCTCACGAGCTCGGTCGACCCGTCGGCGGGGATGTGACCCGAGATGCTCGCCGACACGTCGGACGTGCGGATGATGAGCGACTCGCTCGCCTGTGCCAGGGCGCCCTCGGCCCACCAGGCGCGGGTGCTCGTGTAGCTCAGCGGCGACTCGGCGGGAGTCCACACGATGTCGTCGGTGAACGGGCAGTCCGGGGCGACCGCGCCATCCATCGGATGCCAGTGGCGCGTCTCTCGCGCATCGAGTGCGGGAGGCACCACCTCGAGTGCCGCCGCGATGCGAGGGGCGAGGGCCCGCAGCCGCGCGCCGAAGTCGGAGATCGCGACGGGTCGGATCGCGCCGTCACCGCGCGGGGCGCGCAGGAGAGCGACCGCGTCGGCGAGGGTCTCGTCCGGCGCGAGCGCACGCCCCGCCTCGAGATGGGCGGCGCACAGCCACCCGGTGTCGGGCGGATGACCGACGAGTCCGTCGCGCTCGACGCGCTCGCGCCACGCGAGGTCCTCGGGGCGTGAGCGGAAGCGCACGAGCGAGTCGGGCGGCTGGGCATCCTCCCCGCACACCACGCACTCCGGCGGCTTCACGCCTCGCTCACTTCAGCAGACGGCTGAGCACGCGGTCGGCGAGCGGCTTGCCGCCGGTCTGGCACGTCGGGCAGTACTGGAACGTCGAGTCGGCGTAGATGACCTGCTTGACCGTGTCGCCGCAGACCGGGCAGGGCTGCCCGAACCGCCCGTGCACGCGCAGGTTCGACTTCTTCTCGCCCTTGAGCTCCGACGCCGCGAGTCCCTCGGATCGTGCCACGGCATCCCGCAGCGTCGACTGCACCGCGTCGTAGAGCACGTGCACGTCGGCCGGCTCCATCGAGGCCGGCTTGAACGGCGACATCTTCGCGACGTGCAGGATCTCGTCGGAGTACGCGTTGCCGATGCCCGCGATGAGCCGCTGATCGCGCAGCACGCCCTTGATCTGCGAGCGGCCCGCGGCGGCGAGGATGCCGGCGAACACCTCTTCGGTGAAGGCATCGGCGAGCGGGTCGGGGCCGAGGGTCGCGACGCGTTCCACCGACTGCGGGTCGCGCGTGACGTGGATCGCGAGCGACTTCTTGGTGCCGGCTTCGGTGAGGTCGAAACCCGAGCCGTCGTCGAGGATGAGCCGTGCGGCGATCGGTCCGGCGCCCCGTTTGACCGTGGCGAGCGGCGCCTTCTCGCGCCAGCGCAGCCAGCCCGCGCGGGCGAGGTGCACGACGAGGTGGAGACCCCCGGCGTCGATGTCGAGGAACTTGCCGTGCCGCTCGACACCCGTGACGGTCTGCCCCTCGAGCGCCGCGACCGGCGGGTCGTAGGTCTTGAGCGCCGCGAAGGCGACGACGTCGAGCCGGGCGATCCGCTGCCCGATGAGCCGCCCGCGCAGATCGGCGACGAGCGCGTGAACCTCGGGCAACTCCGGCATGCCAGCAGTCTCCCTCAGACGCCTCGGAACCGCACGGTGCCCGTCGCGATCTCCGCCGCCTCGAGCCGCACCCGCAGGGTCGCTCCGGAGGTGAGCGGCCCGTCGCACGGGGCCTCGACGGCGGGGTCGAGGAGCTGGAGGGTCGACTCGCTGATCGCGACCGCGTCGAATTCCTCGCCGACGTGCGGGGCCAGCACGGCGGCTTCGACGGTGTCGAGGGTGCGGCGATCGAGTCGACCCGAGATGTTGGCGGCGCGTCCCATGCGCGACGGCAGTTCGGGCAGCGCGGCACGCACCCAGGCGGGCACCTCGTCGCCGACGCACAGCGCCTCGCACACCGCGAGGCCGAAGCGGTCGACGAGGCGGCGCAGGGGAGCGGTCACGTGTGCGTAGGGGGCGCCGATGGCGGCCTGTTCGGATTCGGCGGGTGGCGCGCCGTCGAACGCGCGGTACGTGGCACCGCGGAAGAGCGAGGCGGCGGCGTGCCGGATGGCGAGCTGCCGCGGGTCGTCGAGGGCGAGCCGGCGCAGGTAGTCGCCGTAGCGCTCGTCCTCGTGCCACGGCGTGCCGAGCGCGCGCGTCTGCGTGCGGAAGCGGCGGATCGCGTCGGGCTCCGCGGCCGGCATGGTGCGCAGGATGCCGACACCCCCCTCGAGCATGAGGCGCGCGGCCTCCATGCCCGTCAGCAGCGAGAGCTGCGCGTTCCACGACTCGACGGGGGAGAGCGTGCGTCTCTCGAGCCGGTATCCGCGCTCGTCGCGCTCGACCAGGATCTCGGGGATCGCGAGGCTCGCCCCGCCGCGTTCCGTCTCGAGCGCGAGTCGTGCCTCACCGACGTCGCGCAGCATCCCGAGCTGCGGCTCTCGGTCGAGAGCATCCTGCGCGTCCTCGTACGACCACTGGCGGCGACTGCGCACCCGCGCGCGGCGCACCCGGGTCGAGGTCGCGCGGCCCGAGGAGTCGAGCGCGAACTCCCAGACGTGGGCGCCGCGCAGCTCGCCGGGCAGGAGGGACGCGGCGTCCTCGCTGATCACCGGTGGGTGCAACGGGATGCGGCCGTCCGCCGCGTAAACGGTGACACCGCGGCGGCGCGCCTCGACGTCGATCGCGCCGCCCGGTTCGACGAAGGCAGCCAGGTCGGCGATCGCGTAGAACACCCGCCAACCCGATCCGTCGCGTTCGATCGCGAGGGCCTGGTCGAGGTCGGTCGCGCCCGCGGGGTCGATCGTGACGAATCCGAGCGCCGTGAGGTCTTCGTCGGGCAGCTCGTAGCGTTCGACGGCACGGACAGCCTCGGCCTCGACGTCGGCAGGGAAGCCCGAGGGCAGTTCCAACTCGGTGCGTAGTGCGGCGAGGGCCTCGGAGAGTTCGGCCTCCGCGGCCGCTCGGGCGACACGGAGCGGGACGGCAGGCACGTGTTCAGCCTAGGCTCGCGCCCCGTCCGCGGGCGGCTCAGGGCAGGCCGTACTCGTCGTCGTCGCGGACGATGAGACCGTCCCGCAGCAGTCCGTCGACGGCGCGCGCGAGCTGCCCGGCATCCGGCCACAGCCCCCCGATGACCGCCGCGGGCACCGGGGTGTCGCTCGCCCGCAGCTCGCGCAGCACGAGTCCGCGCACCTGGCGGTCGGAGCCCTCGTACTTCGCCTGCACCGGCGACCGCGCACCCTCGTACGGCGGATACCCCGTCGCCCGCCACGCGCACAGGTCGGCGATCGGGCAGACCTCGCAGCGCGGCGAACGCGCCGTGCACACGGTCTGCCCGAGCTCCATCGTCCCCGCGTTGACGAGCCGGGCCGGCACGGGGTCGGACGGCAGCACAGCCTCCATCTCGAGCAGGTCGGCGACGGTGCGGGGTGGTCCCGCCTCCCCCTGACCGCGCAGCGCCCGCGCGAGCACGCGGCGCACGTTGGTGTCGACGACGGGGGTGCGGATGCCGTAGGCGAAAGCCGCGACGGCGCGCGCCGTGTAGGGCCCGACCCCCGGCAGCTCGAGGAGGTCGTCGACCGACGCCGGGACCTCGTTGCCGTGCCGGTCGGCGATCGCCGTCGCCGCGCCGTGCAGGCGCAGGGCGCGGCGCGGGTAGCCGAGTCGCTCCCACGCCCGCACGGCATCCCCCGGCGGAGCGGCGGCGAGGTCGGCGGGCGTCGGCCATCGGGCGAGCCACCGCTCGAGCGCCGGGATGACGCGCGCCACGGGCGTCTGCTGCAGCATGAACTCGCTCACGAGCGTTCCCCACGCCGGGAAGCCGGGGCGGCGCCACGGGAGGTCGCGGTGCCCGGTCGCGTACCAGTCCGCGATCCGCTCTCCGAGGTGCACCCCACGACACTAGTTGTCGGGCCGAGGAGCCTAGGCTGGGACCGTGAGCACGCCCTGGTCGAGGATCGCTCCGGCACGCCGCGAGCTGCTCGAGTCGCTCGTCACCGAGTACGCGCACCATTACGCTCACGGCCGCACGGCGATCGCCGTCGACGGACCGGACGGCGGGGGCAAGACGACGTTCGCCGACGACCTCGCGTTGGCCTTCGAGCGCGCCGGGCACGCCGTGTTCCGGGCGTCGATCGACGACTTCCACCAGCCTCGCGAGCTGCGCCATCGTGCCGGCCGCCACTCCGCCGAGGGCTACTACCGCGACGCGTTCGACTACTCGCTGTTCCGACGCGTGTTGCTCGAGCCGTTCCGGATGGGCGGTTCCACCGGGTTCCAGCTGCGCGGGTTCGACCTCGCTCGGGACATGCCGGTGGAGGCCACCTGGGTGACCGGGCCGGCCGACGCCATCCTCATCGTCGACGGCGTGTTCCTCAACCGGTTCGAGCTGCGCGGCGTGTGGAACTGGTCGCTCTGGCTCGACGCGACCGCGAAGGTGCGTCTCGCCCGCATGGTCGCGCGCGACGGTGCCGACCCCTCGCCGAAGGCGGAGTCGAACCTCCGTTACTCCGGCGCGCAGGCGCTCTACGTGCGCGACGCGCACCCGAACACGACCGCCGACGCGATCGTCGACAACACCGATCCCGAGCACCCGAAGCGGCGCTTCGCCGACTTCTGCTCGGTCGCGCCCGCGCCGCTCTAGGGAGCGGGGCGCGGGGGCGTCGCGGTCTCCGGCAGCGTGCGCATCCCGAGCAGCGGCGAGAACACGACGAATCCCGCCGCGAGCAGGCCGCCGACAGCCCCGATCCACATGGTCGGCACGATGCCGATCGTGGTCGCGAGCACGCCCGACACGAGGGCACCGATCGGCATGACGCCCCAGACGAAGAAGCGGATCGACGCGTTCATGCGCCCGAGCAGCTCCGGCGGGCAGATGCGCTGCCGGAAGCTCACCTGCGTGATGTTGTAGACGAGCACCGAGATGCTCAGCAGCAGCTCCGCGGCGATGAGCAGGGGGATGGCGACCGCGGGCACGACGGCCATGAGCGGGGCGAGCAGGAGCGCCGCCCCGAGCACGACGGCCGACACCGGGATGACGGTGCCCTCGCCGAGCACCCGGGCGATCCGCGCCGCGGAGAGCGCTCCGAGGATGCCGGCCACCGCTCCGATCGACGTCGCGATCCCCAGCACGGCGGGGCTGAGTCCGAGCTCGCGCAGCACCAGCACGGGGAGCATCGTCATCGCGATCGTCTGGAAGAAGTTGCCGACTCCCGTCGTCAACACGATCCTGCGCAGCAGCGGCTCGCGCACGACGAAGGCCACACCTTCGCGGATCTCGGTCACGAGCGGCCGACGGTCGGCCCGCGGCTTCGGCACCTCCGTGTCGCGGATGGTGAGGAGGGCGATGAACGAGACGACGTAGGTCGCGGCGGTGCCGACGAGCAGGAGCGGCGCCTGGAGCACCGCGAGCAGGCCGCCCGCGATCGCCGGCCCGCCGACCCGCGCCACCTGCGCGGTGCTCTCGAGCTTCGAGTTGGCGTCGCCGATCGCGTCGCGCGGCACGAGCACGGGGATGTAGCTCTGGTACGAGACGTCGAAGAACACGGTCGCGACGCCGACGATGGTCGCGATCACGAGGAGGTGCACGAAGTCGAGCACGCCCGCGAACCAGAACACCGGCAGGAGGGCGAGCGCGACCGCGCGCACGACGTCGGCGAGGATCATCACCCGCCGCTTGAGCCAGCGGTCGATCCAGGCCCCGGCCGGCAACCCGATGACGAGGAACGCCGCCGTCTGCAGGGCGTTCAGCAGCCCGATCTCGAACTCGCTGGCGGAGAGCACCCGGATGGCGAGCACGGGGATGGCGAGGAACCCGAGCTGCGCGCCGAACTGGCTCGTCGTCTCGCCCGCCCACAGGGACAGGAACCCGCGGTGCCGCCAGAGCGAGGTGCGTGCGGGGGTGTCGGCCGCGAGAGCGGCGGGATCGTCGCCGGGGGCGGGTTCCGTGGTGACGGGGTCGGACATGAGGTCAGTCTGCACCTAGTCATTGGGAAATATCAATCACTAACGAAGGCGGTCGGTATCCTGGCCCCATGGCCGTGCCCGAACCCGTCCCGGTCGACCCCGGCACGCGCGACGACGGCGCCGGAGCCGACGCGGTGCTCCTCGATCGCCGCGCGCGGGCTCTCGGCTCCGCGCTGCGGATGCGCATCCTGCGGTTCTGCCTCCACGAGCCGCGTACCAATCGCGAGATCGCCGCCGAGTTCGGCCTGAACCCCGGATCGGCGCTCCACCACGTGCGCACGCTCGTCGACGTCGGGCTTCTGGCAGCGGACGAGCCCCGCCGCGGCACCCGAGGGGCGCGCGAGGTGCCCTACCGCGCCACCGGGGTCTCCTGGCGCACGCACGTGCCCGGGATCTCGGCGGTGCTCGTGCGCGCCTTCCTCGACGAGATCGACGGCCTGCCCGCCGACGACATCCACAGCTGGCGCATGGGGTTCCTGCTCGACGAGGAGGGGGAGCGCGAGTTCGGCGACGAACTCACCGCCCTCATCGAGCGCTTCCGCGCCCGCCCGATTCCGGCTTATGCGCGTCCCGTGTCGTTCTTCGCGGCGCTGCATCCCGAGAAGCGCTCGGGCGCTAGCCCCGGGGCACCCGCGCCGTGACCTGCTCGGGCGGGAGGAATTCGCCCGTGCGCTCGACCTCGTGCACGAGCTCGACGAGTGCGGCGTTGATCGGCGCGTCGAGTCCGTGCTCCTCCGCGACGCGCACGACGGCGCCGTTGAGGAAGTCGATCTCGGTCAGTTGCCCGCGGCGCAGGCTCTGCAGCGTCGACCCGGGGTTCGGCACGTCGCCCATGCGCCGCGCGAGCAGGAGGGGGAGTCGCTCGGCGAGGGCGAGCGGCCCGCGGCCGAGCCACGGCAGGATCCACCCCGGGATGCCCTGCAGCCCCGTGAACCGGATGCCGATGCGATTCGCGATCCGCACCGTCTCGCGCAGCGACGACGCGAGCACGTGCCGCAGCCGCGGGTCGGCGACGGTCTGCTGCACGCTCAGGCCCGTGATGGCGGGGAGCGCGTTGACGTGGTTGACGAGCAGCTTCGTCCACTGCGCGCCCTCGAGGCTGTCGACGACCTCGATCGGCAGCGCCTCGCGCAGGATGCCGGCCACCCGGTCGAGCACGTCGCGCGGTGTGCCCGTCGCGGCTCCCACGACGAGCGGGAGCGCGGCCGTCACGGTGATCCGCCCGGGGGAGAGGTAGGAGCTCGCGAAGAGCGCGAGCCCGCCGAGCAGCGGTGCGTCCGGAAGCACCGAGCGGGCCACCTGGATGCCGCCGAGGCCGTTCTGCACGACGAGCAGCGGCACGCCCGCGAGAACTGCGGCGTTCGCCCGCAAGGCGGCCTCCGCGTCCTGGGCCTTCGTGGCCAGGAGCGCGAGCTCGGGGGCGGCGTCGAGCGTCTCGCCCGCCGCGACGCGGGCGACGTGCGACCCGTAGCCGCCGTCGAGCAGGATCCCGTCGGCGCGGATCGCGGCGAGATGCTCGCCGCGTGCGGTCACCGTGACATCGTGTCCCGCACGATCGAGGAGGGCGGCGAGGAGGCCTCCCACCGCCCCCGCTCCGATCACGGCCACGCGCATGCTGCGAGCCTAAGCGTGGGGAGGTCCCGACCAAATCAAGGAGATCCGGTCGGGACCGACCCGACTACGCGGAGACGAGGTCGTCGGCGCGCCGTTCTTCCTTGACGTGGTCGATCGTGCGCGCGGCCCGGCCGGCGGGCAGGCGCAGCGCGACGAGCGCCGTCGCGAGCAGCACCGCGGCGCCCACGGCGACCGCCGGCACGGCCGCATCCACGTACCCGGTGGGGGTGAGCTGCCCGCCCGCTCCGGTGAACACCGCCGTCATGACCGCGATGCCGAGGGCGACGCCGATCTCGCGCAGCGTCGAGTTGGTGCCGCTCGCCTTCGCGGTGTCGGCCTCGGCGATGTTCGCGAGCACGGCGGTCGACGACGGGGCGAAGACGAGGCCCATGCCGATCCCGGCGGCGATGAACGCCGGCAGCATCGTCGTGTAGGCGACCTCGGCCGACATCGTGAGGGCGAGCCAGCTGAGTCCCGCGCCCTGCAGGGCGAGTCCGGCGACGATGAGCACCCGCGTGCCGACGCGTGGCGCGATGAAGCCGGCGAGCGGTGCGACGACCATCGGCGCCATCGTCCACGGCGTGGTCTGGATGGCGGCCTCGAGCGGCGACGAGCCCTGCACGACCTGCAGGAACTGGATGAGGATGAAGACCGCACCGAACATCCCGAACGAGAACCCGAAGCCGACGACGTTGGCGACGCTGAAGCTGCGGTCGCGGAACAGCCGCAGCGGCAGCAGAGGGGCCGCCGTGCGTGCCTCGCGCCAGAGGAACGCCGCGACGAGGGCGACCCCGGCCACGAGCGAGCCGACCACCTCGAGCGAGTCCCAGCCCGCCTCGTTGCCGCGCACGATGCCGTAGACGAGGCCGAGCACGCCGAGTCCGACGAGCAGCACGCCCGGGATGTCGAGGCGGAGCCGCGCGCCGCGCGTGTTCGGCAGCACGAGCAGCGCGAGGGGGAGGGCGAGGATGCCGACGGGCACGTTGATCCAGAAGATCGCCTGCCAGCTCCACCCTTCGACGACCGCGCCGCCGATGAGCGGCCCGGCGGCGACACCGAGCCCCGCGATGCCGCCCCACACGCCGATCGCGAGCGGACGTCGGCGCGGCTCGACCGCGCCGGCGAGCAGGGAGAGGGAGAGCGGCATGATCGCGGCCCCGCCGAGGCCCTGTACCGCTCGGGCGACGATGAGCTGCGTCGGGTCGGTGCTGAGCGCGGCGAGCACGGAGGCGATCGTGAAGACGACGATGCCCGCGACGAAGATCGTGCGACGCCCGAGACGGTCGCCGAGCGCGACCGCGAAGAGGATGAGGCTCGCGAACGAGAGCGTGTACGCGTTGATGAACCACTGCAGCTCTTCGACCGTCGCACCGAGCTCGGTGTGGATGACGGGGAGAGCGTTCGTCATGACGAGGTTGTCGAGCGTCGCCATGAACATGGGGATGCCGGTGGCGGCGAGCGCGAGAGCGAAGGGCACGCGCTTCGACGCGGTGAGCGCGGCGGTGGTGGGGGACATCGGAATCCGTTCTCGAGATAAGTAATTGGATGATTACCTGGAGATTAGGTAATCATCCGATACCCTGTCAAGCGTGAGCATCCCGAGGCCCGATCCCATCCCGCGCATGCGTGCCGAGGACCGGCGCGAGCTCGTGCTCGAGGCGGCGACCGCCGTGTTCGGCGAACGCGGTTACTTCGGCGCCACGACCGACGGGATCGCGAAGGCGGCCGGCGTCAGCCAGCCCTACGTCGTGCGGATGTTCGGCACCAAGGAGGCGCTCTTCCTCGCGGTGCTCGAGCGCGCCCTCGGCCGGCTGCTGCACACGTTCGGCGCCGTGATCGAGGAAGGCGGCGACGACCTGCCGTCGCGCATCGGCGCGGCGTACAGCGAGCTGCTCACCGACCGGGGCCTCCTGCTGAGCCTCATGCACGCGTTCGTGCTCGGCTCCGACCCCGCGGTCGGCACGGCGGCACGTCGGGGATTCCTCGACGTGTACCGGCTGCTCCGCACCCGCGGGGGCTTCAGCGCCGAGGAGGCGCGCGACTTCCTCGCGCAGGGGATGCTGCTCAACACGCTCGCCGGCATCCACATGGCCCTCGAAGACGATGCCGACGCGCGCGAACTCGTCGAGTGCGTCGCGCCGACGAAGTCGGAGCTCCTGCGTCGGATGGCCCAACCCTGATGGCGTCGTCCTCGGCGAGCCGCTCCGGCATCCTGCTGCTCGATAAGCCGCAGGGGCCCACGAGCCACGACCTCGTCGGGCGCACACGTCGCGCCCTCGGCACCCGCAAGGTCGGACACGCGGGCACCCTCGACCCGATGGCGACGGGGCTCATGGTCCTCGGGGTCGACAGCTCCACCCGCCTGCTCACCTACCTCGTCGGGCTCGGCAAGGAGTACACCGCGACGATCCGGCTCGGCCAGGCGACGACGACCGACGACGCCGAAGGTGACGTCACGGCCTCGGCCGACGCGTCTGGGGTCGGCGACGACGCGATCCGGGATGCCGTGGCGTCGCTCACGGGCGAGCTCGACCAGGTGCCGAGCACGTTCAGTGCGATCAAGGTCGACGGGCGTCGCTCGTACGATCGCGCCCGGGCGGGTGAAGAGGTCGAGTTGACGCCGCGTCGCGTGACGGTCTCCGAGTTCGAGGTGCTCGACACCCGACGCGAGGGCGCGCTCGTCGACCTCGACGTGCGGGTGTCCGTCTCATCGGGCACCTACGTGCGCGCGCTCGCGCGCGACCTCGGGGCGGCGCTCGGCGTCGGCGGTCACCTCACGGCGCTCCGGCGCACGAAGGTCGGCCCGTTCGGGGTCGAGGACGCCGTGGCGGTCGAAGTCGACGACCTCGCCGACCGGATGCTCGAGCCCGCGACCGTCGCGCGGGAGCTGTTCCCGGTCGCCGACCTCACGCCCGAGCAGTCCGTCGCCCTCGCGCACGGCAAGCGCGTGCGCCCTGACGCCGCCGACGCGCCCGTCGTCGCGGCGATCGCGCCCGACGGGCGACTCGCCGGCCTCGTGGCGGTGCAGGATGGGAACGCCCGCGTACTCGTCAACTTCCCGACCTCGGAGGTCCTGCCGTGATCGACGTCTTCACGATCGTGCTCATCGCCGTCGCGGTCCTCGTCGGTCTGCTCGGCGTCGTGCTCGGGCTCGTCGGCCGGAAGCCGTCCGACGTCACGATCCTGGGCGTCGTCGTCGTCGAGGCGCTGCTGCTCGCGCAGGTCGTCATCGCCCTCGTCGCCCCGGCCACCGGCAACCACGCGACGGGAAACCTCGGCGAGTTTTGGGTCTACCTCGTGACGGCGTGCCTCATGCCGCCCGCGGCGATCGCCTGGGCGCTCACCGACCGCAGCCGGTGGAGCACGGTCGTGCTCGGAGTCGCCGGTCTCGCCATCGCGGTCATGGCGTACCGCATGAACCAGATCTGGAACGTCCAGCTCGCCTGATCGGGGAGCACGCCCGATCGGGGAGCAATAGTCTTGGGTCCGATGTCTTCCCGTCGTCTGCGCGGCCCCGGCCGCATCCTCGTCGCCGTCTACGCCGTGCTCGCGATCGCCGCGACCGGCCGTTCGGCGTTCCAGATCGTCGACCGCTTCGACGAGGCGCCCGTCGCCTTCTCGCTGTCGGCGGTCGCCGCCGTCGTCTACCTCGTCGCGACCCTCGCCCTCGCGTTCGGGTGGGATCGCCTCGCCTGGATCGCGATCGGCTTCGAGCTGCTCGGCGTGCTCGCGATCGGCGTCGTGAGCATCGCGGCGCCCGCCCTGATCGGTCTCGGCGACGTCGAACTGCTCGACCGGGCGTTCGGCCGCGAGGGCACCGTGTGGGCGCTCTTCGGGGCCGGCTACCTGTGCGTGCCGCTCGCGCTACCCGTCATCGGCCTGCTCTACCTCGCGCGCGGCAGTCGCCGCGTGCCGGTCGCGGCCTGATGGACCTCTTCGCCGGCCTCCGCGCCGTTCCGAAGGGCTTCGGCCCGAGCGCGGTGACGATCGGCAAGTTCGACGGTGTGCACGTCGGTCACCGCGGGGTGATCGCGCAGCTCGAGTCGCTCGCCGCCGCCCGCGGACTCGCACCGGTCGTCGTGACGTTCGACCGGCATCCGATGGCCCTGTTCCGCCCGGAGGCGTGCCCCGTCTCCCTCGCCTCCAACGCCCAGCGCGCGGCGCTCCTCGGCGACGAGGGCGTGGCCGCGACCCTCGAGCTCGAGTTCACGCGCGAACTGAGCGAGCTCTCTCCCGCCGACTTCGTCGACCAGGTGCTCGTCGGGGCGCTCGACGCGAAGCTCGTGCTCGCCGGACGCGACTTCCGGTTCGGATTCAAGGGCGCCGGAACGATCGACACCCTGCGGGAGCTCGGGGAGTCGCGCGGGTTCGACGTCGCGCTGCTCGACGACGTGTCGGTCGACGGGGAGCGGGTGTCGTCGACCCGCATCCGCGAGCACCTCGCCGCGGGTCGCGTGCGCGAGGCGGCCGCGCTGCTCGGACGCCTCCCCTCCGTGCGGTCGACGGTCGTGCACGGCGACGCGATCGGGCGCGAGCTCGGCTTCCCCACGGCGAACCTCGATCCCGACATCGAGGGCTTCCTGCCGGCCGACGGCGTCTACGCCGCGTGGGCGTACCTCGACGGGCAGCGGTACGGCGCCGCCGTGTCGATCGGCAACAACCCGACGTTCGAGGGCATCCCGGCGCGACGCACCGAGGCGCATCTCATCGACGCCGCCGTCGACGCCTACGACAAGCCGATCGTGCTCGAGTTCGTCGAGTACCTGAGGGGCATGGTGGCGTTCGACGGGCTCGAGTCGCTCGCCGCGGCCCTCGCCGACGACGTCGTGCGCATCCGGGCCATCCTCAGCGACGAGGCGACTCCGGCGGACGCGCCGCCGCGCTCCTAGACTCTGACCCATGGCCGGGCTCATTCGTCGAAGCGACATCGACGAGGTCAGGGCCCGCACCAACATCGCCGACATCGTCGGCGACTTCGTGACACTCAAGTCGGCCGGCGTGGGCTCGATGAAGGGCCTCTGTCCGTTCCACGAGGAGCGCAGCCCGAGCTTCCACGTGCGGCCGCAGGTGGGGCTCTACCACTGCTTCGGCTGCGGCGAAGGGGGTGACGTCTTCTCGTTCCTGCAGAAGATGGACCACGTCACGTTCGCCGAAGCCGTCGAGCGGCTCGCCGGGCGCCTCGGCTACGAGTTGCACTACGAAGACGGCGGGCAGGCGAGCGACCACGGCAACCGGGCGCGGCTGCTCGCCGCCAACGCGGCCGCCGAGAAGTGGTTCCAGGAGCAGCTCGCGACGCCCGCGGCGCAGGTCGGCCGCGACTTCCTCGGCGCGCGCGGCTTCACGGCGGCCGACGCCGCGCACTTCGGCATCGGGTTCGCACCCAAGTCGTTCAACGCCCTCGGCGACGCCCTCAAGAAACAGGGTTTCAAGGACGAGGAGCTCACCGCCTCGGGCCTGCTCAGCACGGGCGATCGCGGCAACGCGTACGACAGGTTCCGCGGCCGGCTCATCTGGCCGATCCGCGACGTCACCGGCCAGACGGTCGGCTTCGGCGCCCGCAAGCTCCTGGGCGACGACGAAGACAAGGGCCCCAAGTACCTCAACACCCCCGAGACGCTCGTCTACCACAAGGGCCAGGTGCTTTACGGGCTCGACCTCGCCCGCCGCGACATCGCGAAGGGCAAGCAGGTCGTCGTCGTGGAGGGCTACACGGACGTCATGGCGTGCCACCTGTCGGGCGTGACGACGGCGGTCGCCACGTGCGGTACGAGCTTCGGCGTCGACCACATCAAGGTCATCCGTCGCGTGTTGGGGGATGTCGACAACGCCGACACGGGACGCACGGGCGAGGTGGTGTTCACCTTCGATCCCGACGAGGCCGGGCAGAAGGCCGCGAGCCGCGCGTTCCAGGAGGAGCAGCGCTTCGCGGCGCAGACCTTCGTCGCGGTCGCCCCCGACGGACTCGACCCGAGCGACCTGCGCACGCAGCGCGGCGACGAGGCGGTGCGCACCCTCATCGCCAACCGCCAGCCGATGTTCGAGTTCATGATCAAGCGCGTGCTCGCCCGCTTCGACCTCGAGACCGTCGAGGGACGGGTCGCCGCGATGCGGGCGTCCGCGCCGGTGCTCGCCGGCATCCGCGACCAGGCGCTCCGGAGCGGCTACGCCCGCAACGTCGCCGGCTGGCTCGGCATGGACCCCGCCGAGGTGTCGCGCGCGGTGCGCGGATCGTCGAACGCCCCGCCCGTGCCGGAGCTGCGCGTCGAGGGGGAGCCGGTCGAGCGAGAGCTCAGCCTGCTCGACCTGCCGGTCGACATCGAGACCCGCATGGAGCGCGACGCCCTCATCGCGATCCTGCAGCGACCGGATGCCGTGGGCCGCGAGCTCATCGAACGCGCGGGCACGGTGCGCATGCGCAACTCGGTGCTCGCCGTCGTGCGCGACGGGGCGATCGAGACGGTGGAGCACTGCGAGCGCCCTGACTGGGTGACGACGGTGGCGGAAGCCGTGCCGTCGCGCTTCGCGGGGCTCGTCTCGCAGCTCGGCATCGCCCCCATCCCTGAGCGCGAGGCGAACGTCGAGAAGTGGGCGCGCGCGCAGGTCGCGGAACTCGTCGCCGTCGACCTCGGGCGCCGCAAGTTCGAATTGCAGGGATCGTCGCAGCGCGCCGCGGCCGAGGGCGACCTGGCGCGCGCCCGCGCGATCCAGATGGAGCTCGCCGAGCTCGAGACCGAGCGACGACGCCTGCTCGGGCGCTGAGTTCCCAGGCTTCCGGGGTGCGCCGCAGGGCGCCTGTGTTATGACTGATAGGCCCCACACCCGTGTCTCGGGGCACTACCCCGAGGAGTCCCGATGAGCCGGAGCACGCCGAGGCGCGCGATCGCCGCCGTCGTCGCCGTCATCCTGGCGGCGACCCTCACCGCCTGTGCGGGTGGGTCCGGAGCGTCGAGCCCGATCCGTCTGGGTTGGTCGGGTGACATCCCGCCACTCGACCCCGCCGCGAGCGCCACCGTCGGTTCGTACGCGTTCCTGTCGCAGATCTATCCGTCGCTGCTGACGATCGACCCCGACGAGGACGAGCCGGTGACGGCGATCGCCGAGTCGGCGGAGTGGACCGCGGACGGGGTGTACACGGTCGTGCTCAAGCCGGACCTCGAGTTCGCGAACGGCGACGCCCTCACGAGCTCCGACGTGAAGTTCAGCATCGAGCGTCAGCTGGCACTGCAGTCCGACGACGGCGCGTGGCGGCAGTTGCAGAGCCTCGACTCGGTCGATCTCGTCGACGAGACGACGATCGA
The DNA here is from genome assembly GCF_057350545.1 of Pseudolysinimonas sp. Lineage (NCBI taxonomy): Bacteria > Bacillati > Actinomycetota > Actinomycetes > Micrococcales > Microbacteriaceae > Pseudolysinimonas > Pseudolysinimonas sp. The sequence goes on from NZ_JBMRCP010000103.1 coordinate 18,876, forward strand.
GTTCCGCTTCGACACGGTGGTCGACTCGAGGTTCCCGTTCGTGCTCGCCGGCCCGGCGGGGCTCGTGCTCGACGAGGAGGCCTTCTTCGCCGATGAACTCACTCCCGACGAGGACATCCTCGACGCCGAGCCGTTCGGCGGGGCGTTCACGCTCAGCACGCTGCGCGGCGAGGTGCTCCTGCTGACCCCGTATCGAGGGTTCGGCGGCGACCGCGCGGCGTTCACGAGCGTCGAGGTGCATCCGGGGGAGAGCGCGGCGCTCGCGCTGCAGCTGCGCGACGGCACGATCGATGCGATCACGGGGCAGTTGGACGGGGCGTCGCTCGAGTCGCTCTCCGACGATGACGATCTCGAGATGTCGCGCGCCGCGTCGGGTCGAACGCGGCTCCTCGCGTTCGACTTCGCGCACATGCCCTACGGCACGCGCACCGAGACCCCTGACGCGAACATCGCTCTCGCGGTGCGAGGCGCGGTCGCCGACGTGATCGACCGCGAGGCGCTCGCCGACGACCTCGGAGCCGACTGGGTCGAGCCGCTCACCGGCTACCTGCCCGTCGGCATCCCCGGAGCGACCGACGTGTTCTCCGCTCTCCGCGGCGACAAAGACGGCGGACCCGACGTCGACGCGGCGACAGCGATCCTCGCTGCCGCCGGTATCGTCGAGCCGGTCGACCTCACCATCCATGTCGACGTCGCGGAGGTCGGCTTCCCGGGAAGTCAGGAGGTCGAAGCGATCGCCGCCCAGCTCGACGACAGCGGCCTGTTCTCCGTGACCGTCGTCGAGGCGGATGCCGAAGAACTCAGCGCGGCACTGCTCGCCGGCGAGGTGCAGGCGATGTTCACGAGCCTGCTGCCGGCCGACGCGGATCCCCAGGACTACCTCGCGCCGTTCCGCTCGTCGAGCACGCTCACCCCCGGCTACGTCGACGCGACGGTCGACGGTCTGCTCACTCGCCAGATCACCGAGCTCGACCCCGAGGTGCGGGCCGCGACGGCGCTCGAGACGCAGAACACGATCGCGGCTCAGCTGCCCGCCATCCCGATCACCCAGGGCGTGCGGGTCGTCTTCGCGCGTTCGACGATCTCCGGCTTCGAGCTCGACGACGCGCATGCGCTCGACCTCTCTCGGCTGCGGCGCTGAACGGTAGCGTGAGGGCATGACTGGTGTCGCGGTCCGTGCCGAAGACCTGACTCTCGGCTACGGCGACGACGACATCGCGGTGAGCGGGGTCTCGTTCGAGCTCCCGCTCGACGGCATCCTCGGTGTCGTCGGCGAGGCCGGGTCGGGCAAGTCGACCCTCGCGCGCGCCGTCGCGGCGCAGGCGGTGCCGGGGGAGCGCGAGGCGCCGCACATCATCGGCGGCCGGCTGCAGGTGCTCGGCCGCGAGATCCGCGACCTGTCGCCGCGGCGGCGCGACAAGCTCATGCTCAAGGTCGGCTACCTGCCGCAGGACGGCGGTTCCACCCTCGAGCCGCACCTCACCGTCGGCGAGAACGTCGCCGCCCCGATCTACCAGCGCGACGAGAAGTACGACCGCCACACGGCGGGCGTGCTCGTCGCCCAGCTCGTGGATGCCGTGCGGCTTCCGCTCGGAGTCATGGCGAAGATGCCGCACGAGCTCTCCCGCGGTCAGCGGCAGCGCATCGCCCTGGCCCGCGCGCTCATCCTCGAGCCCAACCTCCTCGTCGCCGACGACCCGACGATGGGCGTCGACGTGCTCGTGCGCGGCCGCATCCTCACCGTCATCGCCGATCTCCAGCGCGAGCGCGCGTTCTCCGCCCTCGTCATCGGTCACGACCTGCGCGAGCTGCGCACGATGACCGAGCAGATCGCCGTCATGCACGAGGGGATGTTCGTCGGCTACGGCCACGTCGACGAGGTTCTCGAGAACCCGCTGCACCCCTACGTGGAGGCCCTCGCCGCGACGGCGCGGTGACATCCGCACCCCCGAGGATTTGCTAGTCTTTAGCGGTTGTCTCCACGACGATCCTCGGTAGCTCAATTGGCAGAGCAATCGGCTGTTAACCGATAGGTTCTTGGTTCGAGTCCAAGCCGGGGAGCTGACAAGGCCCGGAGTCCTCGCGATTCCGGGCCTTTCGCATGAGCGGGCGCCCGAGGCGAGCTAGGGCAGCGCGGCGGAAGCGGGCTCGTAGAGGATCGAGATGTCGATGCCTCCGATCGGGCCCCACTGCCACAGCATGTTGTTCACGCGGAGGGCGAGGCCCTTGCGGGCGAAGTCTGCGGCGCTGACGCACGAGTACGTCCCGGGGTGATCGGTGAAGAGGCAGATGAGGTAACCCGACTCCGATTCGCCGCTACCGACGAAGATCATGGTGCGCGCGGATGCCTCGGCCGCGCCGTCCTCGGCACCCTCCGAGAACATGCCGATGGTCCGGGTCTCGGGCTGCAGCAACCCGAGCGCCAGCGCTGCGCGCTCCGAGGTCTCGGTCTGGCCGGGATCGAGGTCGGGCCGGGTGAAGATCGCGAGCGAATCCTCGGTCTCTGGAGTGAGCGGCTCGGTCGCGTTCGGTGTCGGGTTCGCAGACGATCCGGTGTCGCGGTCGGACGGGCCGAACGCGACGGCACCCCACGTAACTCCACTCGTGACGAGGACGCCGACGAGGGCGCCGATGCCGAGCAGCACGAGTGCGCTGCGTCGCGAACGTGGCGGCACCCTCGCCTCGTCCCGGCTGTCGACGGGCGCGCTCGGCTCCGGTTCGATCCCGTGATCGACGGGCCGTTCGGGGTCGGCGTCGGCCCTCCTGACGTCGCGTGCGGCCTGATAGTCAGCCAGCCGCTGGACGTCCTCGGCCGAGGCGCCGCGAGCGTAGGCAGCGCGCTCCAGCCGCGAACGCTCCGACTGATCGGGCCCCTGGTCCGTCATGAGCCGAGTGTAGCCACGTGGCCTCGACGACTGACGGTGGGCGGGTGCAGGATGCACGCATGAACGACTACGTCGTCAAACCGCTGACACTCGAGACCTACCCGGCGTGGCTCGCCCTCGCCGAGAAGCACAACGGGGTGTGGGGCGGTTGCTACTGCAGTTACTTCCACGGCGACACGCCCGACACCGTCAAGTCCGAGCACGACGGGCCCACCTATCAGCAACGGCTCATCGACGAAGATGTCGCCCACGCCGCGCTCCTGTTCGACGGGGAGCAGGCGATCGCGTGGTGCAAGTACGGCTCGCCGACCGACCTGCCGAACATCTACCACCGCAAGCAGTTCGACGCAGGGGAGACGCACCAGGCGCCGTGGCGCATCACGTGCTTCTTCGTCGACCGCGACTACCGCCGCAAGGGCGTGACCCTTCAGGTGCTGCAGGGCGCGCTCGACCTCATCGCGCAGGCAGGCGGGGGCGAGGTGGTGTCGTTCCCGAACATCGTCGAGCCGGGCAAGCGGGTGTCGGCGTCGTTCCTGCACAACGTCACGCCCGGCATCTTCGAGAAGGCGGGCTTCACCTTCGAGCGGCGGATCGGCAAGAACAAGACCGTCATGCGCACGACGGTCGCGCCAGCCTGAAGGCGTTACAACAGGGGCGGGTCAGCCCCGCGCGAAGACGAGCGGCTCGGCGTCCGACATTCCCCAGTGCACGACGTGACTCGGCAGGTGGAGCGACACGTAGCCGTTGTCGACTTGTTCGACGAAGACGCACGGATAGCCGTACTCCGGGTCTGGTTCGGTGTCCGAGTAGAGGCACACCATGATCGGCTGCTCGACGCCGAGGCTCTCGGTGAGCTCGTCCGGCAGGTCGGTGCGGAGCCCGACGACGGCGAACACCGGGATGCCCTCCACCTCGGTGATCCGTCGCGTCTGGGGCCCGCGAGACTGAGGCGCTCCTCCACGTCACCGAGTGGTTCGTCGGAATCCGTCGCGGGCCGCGCGAACACCGCAAGTACGGACGACTCGTCGGCGACGTCGGAGTCCGAGTCGGAGCCGGAGTCGGAGGATGTCTCCGAACCTGACGTCGGGGCCGGGGTGCGGGAGGGCGCGGTGACGGGCGTGCGATCTGCCGACTGCACGACCCACCCGAGCGCCCCCGCGACGACCAATGCGGCGACGACGGCGGCCGCAATCACCCTGCGTCGCGGGGGCCACGGGTCCACGCGGACGGACGGTTCGGGGGCCGGCTCCGTGACGGTCGGCGCGGTATCTCGCACCGCGAGGTAGGCCGACAGCCTCCGGCGGTCGGCGTCGGTCGCGCCCCGCGAGAACGCGGCGTGCTTCAGCCGCGTCAGCTCGTCGGCATTGCCGTCATCGATGACGTCCTGATCCGTCATCCGGCGAGTGTAGCCCTCGCGTCTCCACCGACCGCGCCCGCGGTTACCTTGCGCGGGGATGCGGACATCCCTGAGTGTGGGCGAGATGGATGAGGTCGTGACCTGGCGTGCGAGTCGCGCCGGCGACGGGGCTGCCTTCGCGCGCCTCTGGGACCTCCACCGCGACCGCGTCTTCCGCACGGCGCTGAGAATCGCGGAGACGCGCACCGACGCCGAGGATCTGGTCGCCGGTGCGTTCCTCGAGTTGTGGCGACGCCGCGAGGCGGTGCGCGTCGTCGACGGGTCGGTGCTGCCCTGGCTGCTCGCGACCGTCTACAACCTCGGCCGCAACGCGAACCGCGGGCTGCAGCGTCACCGGGCGTTCCTCGCGGCACTGCCGCCCCCGGCCGACGCCGCAGACCACGCTGAAACCTCCCTCGACCGCGTGGCCGCCCTCCGCGAGGAGCGTTCCCTGGTCGCGGTCGTGCGCGGTCTGCCCGCCGTGCACCGTGACATCCTCGCGCTCGTCGTCATCGAAGACCTGAGCATCGCCGATGCCGCTCAGGTGCTCGGCATCCGTACCGACGCGGCGAAGGTGCGTCTGTCGCGTGCCCGCGCCCGGGTACGCGACGCCTGGTCGCCCGCCGCACTCCGGCTCGAGGAAGGGAGCACGTCATGACCGTGCCCGAGTTCGACCCCGCCCGCTCCGACGCGATCCGGGATGCTCTGACCCGTCGGGCCTCGCAGTCCCCGCGTCCCGGTGGAGTCTCCCGCTGGGTCGCCCGACTCGGCATCGGCGTCGTCGGCGTGCTCGCCGGAGCGGCGATCACGAGCGGCGCGTGGGCGTCCGGATGGATCGACCGTCCCGACCTCGACCTCGACCTCGATCAGCCCGGCTCGAGCCTCGCCGGCGCCGACGGCGTGATCCCCGGCGCTCCGCAGGTGACGCTGCTGGGCGACCCGGTCACGCAGACCGTCGACGGTACGGCGGCGATCGAGCTCGGCGAACGGCCGCAGGATGCGACCCACATCCGGCTGCGGATCGCGTGCCTCGCCGCGGGAACCGTCGGCTTCGGCTTCGATCCGACCAACACGCCGTCGATGTCGTGCGCCCCGGCCGACGTCGGCGACGTCGCGTGGCTCGATCTCGAGCTGCCCGACGACCCGACCCTGCACATCGTCGCCGATCCTGGGATGCGCACCGTCGTCGACTACGAGTTCGCGATCGTGCGCGGAACGGAGTGGGCGACCAACGCCGCAGGCGACACGTACGGCACGTCGAACGGCGCGGGATCGCCGACACTCGTCGCGGTGATCGGGTGGGACGACGAGGGCAACATGGTCGAGGGCTACGCCTACGACGAGGAGATCGCTCACGTCGGCTACCCCGCGCCGCAGAATCCAGAGGAGGCGGGGGAGTACATGGAGTACGTCGCCGAGCTGCGCGAGCAGTATCCCGACGGCTACCCGGTTCCCGTCTACGAGTCCGACGGCGTCACGCAGATCGGGTGGTTCTACGTCAGTCTGGGGCAGTGAGGTTCACGTCCGCGCGAGCGCTTCGAACGGCGCGAGCGGCACGACGCCCTCCGCCCGACGCGCACGCTCCGGGTCGAGGGTCACGAACGCATCGGCCTGCAACCGAGTCACGGCAAGGTACTCGGCCTCGTGGATGTCCTCCCACCCGAGTTCCTCGGCGATGCGCCACGCCGTGCCGCGCGAGACGCGGTCGCCGAGCAGACGCACCTTCAGCGCGGTGAGCGGGTCGAGCAGCGCCCGGGCGTCGTCGCGCGACCGCACACCCGCCCGCACGTCGCGGTAGAGGATCGACATCGCCTCCGACCGCAGCGAGTTCGGGGCGACGAGCTGATGGGCGGCGTGGAGCGCGGACGGCTCCGCGGCGAGCCGCAGCGCCACGGGCGCATCGATGACGTAGCGGGCCATGCCCGCAGTCTGCCGCCTCCCGACGACGTTGCACGGTGACATTGCACGCCGATCACATCGCTTCGCAACGGGGTGACGCGTCAGAGTGGCGTTCCTAGGCTGCTGACATGCCTTTCCTCGAACATGACGGCGCCCGCATCCACTACGAGGTCGCCGGACCCGACGACGCACCCGCGATTCTCCTGTTGCACGCGGGCGTCGCGACCTCCGCGATGTGGGAGCCGCAGTGGCGCGATCTCCTCCGCGATCACCGCGTCATCCGTTACGACCTGCGCGGCTTCGGGCGCACCGAGTCGCAGGACGTTCCGTTCTCGAACCGTTCCGATGCGATCGCCGTGTTGGATGCCGCGGGCGTCGAGCGGGCGACCCTCGTCGGCGCATCGCGCGGCGGCACGATCGCCCTCGACACCGCGGTCGAGTTCCCCGACCGGGTCGCGGGCGTCATGACCGTCGGCTCGGCCGCCTCCGGGATGCCCTCCGCCGACGGGACGCCGGAAGAGTTGGCGATCGACGAGGAGATCGAGGCTCTCTACGACGCGGGCGATGCCGAGGCGGCGTTGCGGCGCGAGGTCGAGCTCTGGTGGGTCGGACCACGCCGCACCACCGCCGACGTCGATCCTGTGTTCCTCGCGGTCGGTTACGCCGACAACCTGGCGAACCTGCCGCGGGAGTCGGAGTCGCCGACACCGACCCCTCTCGACCCGCCGGCCTGGGATCGCTATGCGACGCTCGGCATCCCGCTGCTGTTCACGGTCGGCGATGAAGATCTCTCGACCGAGATCGCCAACACGCGCGCTCTCGCCGACGCCGCCCCGGGGTCGGAGCACCACGTGTTCGAAGGTGCCGCCCACATCCCGAGCGCCGAGCAGCCGGAGGCCTTCACGCGTCGACTGCGTGACTGGCTCACCCGCCACGGCCTCTGAGCGTTCTCGGAGCGCGGTTCGCGACAATGCGGTCATGCTGATCGACGAACTCCTCGACCTCGAGCGGCGCGGCTGGGACTCCCTGTGCGACGGCACGGGCGCGACCTTCTACGGCGACCTCCTCACCGACGACGGCCTGATGGTGCTCGCGGGCGGCATGACGATGGATCGGGATGCCGTCGTCGCATCCCTCGCGGAGGCGCCGTCGTGGTCACGCTTCGAGCTCTCCGACGAGCGCGTCGTCGACCTCGGTGAGGATGCCGCCGCCCTCGTGTACCGCGGCGAGGCTCACCGCGACGGTGAGAAGCCCTTCGTCGCCGCCATGACGAGCGTCTACCGACGCGTCGACGGGGCGTGGCGCCTCGCGGTGTACCAGCAGACCGTCGCGGGCTGACCCACCGACCGAAGTTACTCCCCGGGGCGTAACGCCTCGGCCGTAGCATCGGGGAATGCACCGGCCCTCGCGTTTCTCCGGGCCGCACCTCGACTGGACTCACGGAGGCGGGTGGCACGGCCCGCCTCCGCCCGACTGGCGGATGCCGCGCTGGGCCACGCTGTGGATTCCCGTCGTGATGGCGTTCCTCGTGCAGGTGCTCGTGGCGCTCTGGACGATCCGCACGGGCGATCTCCGTCCGGCCGAGAACGCGGTGCTCGTCGGGCTCGCGATCGTCGGCCCCCTCGCCCTCATCGCGGCGCGGCGGTTCCCCGGTCCGGTGGTCGCTGTCACCGCTCTCGCCGGTGCCGCCGACCTTTTCGTGAGCCCGCACGGCGGTCCGCCGTACATCGCCCTCGCCTTCGCGATCGTCGGCGCGATCGTGCGCGGCGCCCGGGTCTGGGCGTGGGTGAGTGTCGGCGCGTGCTGGATCGTGGGCATCACGCTCGCCATCTGGACGGGTCTCGAGCAGTGGACGCCGGGGCGCATCGCCGCGACGACCCTCGGCATCCTCATCGTCTTCGGCCTCGGCGAGGGCATCCGCGGCCGACGCGAGCGCTTCGCCGAGTACCGCCGCCTCGCCACGCAGCGGGAGCAGAGCGAAGTGCAGGCGGAGCGCGTGCGCATCGCCCGCGAGCTGCACGACGTGCTCGCCCATTCGCTCAGCCAGATCAACGTGCAGGCGGGCGTCGGACTGCACCTCATGGAGCGGCAGCCCGACAAAGCGGCGGAGGCGCTCGCGAGCATCAAGGAGACGTCGAAGACGGCACTGGATGAGGTGCGTGCCGTCCTCGGTGCCTTGAGGTCGGACGGGAGCGGCGACGCACCCCTCGTGCCCGAGCCGAGCCTCGATCGACTTCCCGCGCTCATCGCGGGTATCCGCGGAGTCGAGGTGACGCTCGACGATCGCATCGAGGGCGCCCCGAAACCCGTGCAGCTCGCGCTGTTCCGCATCGTGCAGGAGTCGCTCACCAACGTCACGCGTCACGCCGACGCCCGTCACGTGACCGTGCGGCTGTGGTCCGACGACAGCGACTTCCACGTCGATGTCGTCCACGACGGCTCCGGCCCGACGGCCCTCGCGAGCGAGACGGGCGGACGCGGACTGCTCGGGATGCGCGAGCGCGCCGAGCTGCTCGGCGGCCACCTGACGGCCGGCCCGGCGCCCGACGGCGGCTTCCGGGTCGCCGCCACCATCCCGAAGGAACATCCATGACCATCCGCGTCGCGCTCGCCGACGACCAGCACCTCATCCGCGGCGGCTTCTCGAGCCTGCTGAGCGCCGAACCCGACCTCGAGGTCGTCGGCGAGGCGGCGACGGGTCGCGAAGCGGTCGCGCTCGTGAAGCGCGAGAAGCCCGACGTCGTGCTCATGGACATCCGGATGCCGGACGGCGACGGTCTGTGGGCGACTGAGCAGATCGTGGCCGATTCCGCTCTCGCCGGCACGCGGGTCGTCGTCGTGACGACGTTCGAGCTCGACGAGTACGTCGCACAGGCGATCCGGGCGGGCGCGAGCGGATTCCTCGTGAAGGACACCGAACCGGTCGAGCTCATCCGCGCCGTGCGGGTCGTCGCGGGCGGGGAGGCGCTGCTCAGCCCGAGCGTCACGCGCCGGCTGCTCGAACGCGTCGCGACGGGGCTCCGCGACGCCCCCGACGCCTCGCGGTTGCAGAACCTCACCGATCGCGAGCGCGAGGTGCTCACCCTCGTCGGGCAGGGCCTCACGAACGACGAGATCGGCGGGCGGCTCTACCTGAGCCCGCTCACGGCGAAGACGCACGTCTCGCGCATCATGTCGAAGCTCCTCGCCCGCGACCGCGTGCAGCTCGTCGTCATCGCGTACGAGACCGGCCTCGTCACCCCCGGGTCGGAGTAGCCGCCCCTCACCGAGCACTCCCGGGGGAGTAGTCGGGTCGCTCCCGGCGGCGGATTCGCCCCGAGCGCCGCACGACGAGATTGGTGTCAGCGGAGCCCATCCCGGGTTCCACGGAAACGGAGTGACTCGTGTTCACCGCTCTCGCCCTCACCGCCGCCGTCGCGCACCCCTGGGGCGGCCCGGGGTTCGGCTGGCTGTTCTTCCTCGTCCCGCTGTTCTGGATCGCCGTCTTCGCGATCCTGTTCGCGATCTTCGGCCGTCGTCGCCGCGCCATGTGGGGCGGCGGGCCGCACGCGTGGCACGCCGCGCAGGCCGCAGGCAGCGCTGAGGCGACCCTCGCCCAGCGTTACGCGAACGGCGACATCGACGAGAAGGAGTACCGCGCGCGCCTCGAGGTGCTGCGCAGCACTCCGCCCGCCCCGCCGGCTCGCTAGTCCCGCCGGCCCGTCGACCTCGGCACCCTCACGGCCCGGCCGTCCGCACCCCGCGGGCGTCCGGGCCGTCGGCCGTCCGGATGTCTGACGAGGGAGGGATAAACTGATCGGTCGGGGCCGTGGTGACCAGCATCGCCGCGGAACGGGAGGCACTTCGATGGACGAGCTCACCTTGGATGTCGAGGGTTTCGACGTCATCACGATCGTGCTCGCCGGCGTGGCGGGGGCGCTCGTCGTCGTCGCGCTCGTACTGCTCGTGCTCTGGCGCCGGGCGCGCCGTGCCGCGGACCGCAACGAGTTCGACCGCACCGCGGCCGAGCGCGAGCGTCTCGACCTCGAGCTCACGCTCGCCGAGCAGACCAGCCGGCTGCGCATCGTGCGCGAGCTGCACGAGCTCGTCGTGCACTCGGTCTCGGTGATCATCAGCAACGCCGACGGCGCCCGCTACGCCGCCTCGACCGACCCTGCGGTCGCGGCGCGCAGCGCGTCGGTCATCGCCGACACGGCCCGGCACACGCTCGCCGACCTCCGTCGCGTGATGGCTCTCGCGCGCGAGGGCGAGGCGGCGGCCGGTCCCCAGCCGCGACTCGCGACCGTCCGCGACCTGTTGAAGGTCATGCGGGATGCCGGCCTGAGCGTCGAGTTCCGCGAGACCGGGGAGCGCATCGACCTCAAGCAGGGCGCCGAGCTCGCGATCTACCGCATCCTCGAGGAGGCGCTCGCCAACGCCCTCGCGCACGGCGGGGAGGGCACCGAGGTGCTCGTGAGCTTCGGGTGGAACGACGAGGGCCTCGAGGTCGTCGTGTCCGATGACGGGGCACGATCGGCGTCTCGTCGCGACGGACTCGACCCCGACGAGGTCGCCCGCGACCGGGTCACCTCGCAAGACGACGACCTCGCGGCGCTCACGCAGACTCCGACGGGTCGGGGTCTCACCGAGATGCGCGAGCGCGCGGAACTCTACGGCGGCATGCTCAACGCCGTCGTCACCCCGGGGGTCGGGTTCACCGTCACCGCGATCTTCCCGGCCCTGCACAACGGCATCGACGGCGTGCGTCTGGGCACGGAGTGAGCACGCGGGCCGCCCGCACCCCGCGACCGCCGGTGCGCATCCTCCTCGTCGACGACTCGCTGTGGCAGCGCGAGGGCTGGTCGCTGCTGCTCGGCTCGCAGCCCGACTTCGACGTCGTCGGCGAGGCCGGTGACGGCAACGAAGCGCTGCGCTTCGTGCGCGAGCATCCCGTCGACGTCGTGCTCATGGACATCCAGATGCCCCGGCTCAACGGTCTCGCGGCCACCGAGCACCTGGTCGCCGATGAGCGCGTGCGCGCACTCGGACCGGTGCCGCGCGTCATCCTCGTCACCGGCGTCGACCTCGACGATCACGTGCCCGAGGCGGCGCGCGTCGGTGCCTACGCCGTGCTCTACAAGGATGCCGAGCCGGAGGCTCTCTTCGAGGCGCTGCGGGCCGCGGCGCTCGCCCGTGACGAGTTCTGAGGCGCCCGCGGCGGTCGAACGACGTGAGTCGGCCGCCGCCGTGCGCGCGAGTGTCAGCGTCGCACTCGCCGTGGCAGCCTACGGGGTCTCGTTCGGGGCGCTCTCCGTCGCCGCGGGACTCGACGTCTGGCAGACCTGCGTGCTGAGCCTGCTGATGTTCTCGGGCGGCTCGCAGTTCGCCCTCGTCGGCGTGCTCGCCTCGGGCGGCACCGCGGCCGGTCCCGCGGCGATTGCGAGCGCGGCACTGCTCGGGATGCGCAACTCGCTCTATTCGATGCGCATGGGTCCGATCATCGGCGGCCCGTGGTGGCGGCGACTGCTCGCGGCCCCGTTCACGATCGACGAGTCGACGGCTGTCGCCACCGCGCAGCCCACTCTTCGCACGCAGCGGATCGGCTTCTGGGTGACCGGTCTCGGCATCTACCTCGGCTGGAACCTCACGACCCTCGCCGGCGCCCTGCTCGGCGACCTCGTCGGCGACGTGCGGCAGTACGGGCTCGACGCGGCGGCCGCGGCCGCGTTCCTCGGGCTGCTCTGGCCGCGCCTGCGCTCCCGTCAGCCCGTCGCCGTCGCGATCGCGGCTGCGGCCGTCGCCGCGGTGCTGATCCCGTGGCTGCCGCCCGGCATCCCGGTGCTCGCCGCCGCGGTCGTCGCGATCGTCGTCGGGCTCACCAACGTGCTCGGGCGCCAGGTCGTCGAGCCGGGGGAGACCCCGCAGTGACCGTCTGGAACATCGTGCTGCTCGCGTCGGCCGCCGTGCTCGGCCTCAAGGTCGTCGGCTACCTCGTGCCCCAGTCGTTCATGGAACGCCCGACGCCCGCCCGGGTCGCCAACCTCACGACGGTCGGGCTGCTCGCGGCGCTCGTCGTGACGCAGACGTTCGAGCGCGCGGGTGGCCTCGTGCTCGACGCGCGCGTTCCCGCGGTGGTCGTCGCCGGCATCCTGTTCGCCCTGCGCGTGCCGTTCATCGTCGTGATCGTCGTGGCCGCGCTCGTCGCCGCCGGGCTGCGGCTGTTGGGATGGATGAGCTAGGTCTCGACACGCCCCTGCGGGGCTACTCGACCACCGAGTCGGCACGCCCCTGCGGGGCTACTCGACCACCGAGTCGACACGCCCCTGCGGGGCTACTCGACCACCGAACGCAGCAAGGCGTAAGCGCGCTCGAGCTCGTCGCTCATCGACGCGCCGCCGTGGCCCTCGTCTTCGACCACGACGAGCCGGCTGTGCGGCAGCCCGCGGTGCAGCTCCCACGCGGTCGCGAGCGGTCCGCTCACGTCGAGCCGCCCATGGATGAGCACCGCCGGAATGTGCGCGATCGCGTCGAGGCGGTCGAGGATGCCGCGGGGCCCGAGGAACGCGTCGTGCGCCCACGAGTTCACCACCTGCGTCGCGAACGGCACGGCGAACGCGGGGTCGGCGTAGCGCGGATCCGGCTGCCATCCCGGGGCGAGCGACACGTGTACGTCTTCCCAGCGGCACCACGCGAGCGCGGCGTCGGTGCGCACAGCGGGGTCGGGATGCCGCAGCAGCCGGTCGTACGCCTCGACCACGCGCTCACCCGGCTCGCGACCGGACGCCGCGGCGAACTGCTCCCATTCGCGCGGGAAGATCCTCCCGACGGCCTCGGTGATCCAGTCGACTTCGACGCGGCTCGTCGTCGTGACGGCGGCGAGCACGAGGGCGCTGACGCGCTCGGGATGCTGCTGGGCGTAGGCGAGGGCGTAGGTGGAGCCCCACGATCCACCGGCGACGAGCCAGCGCTCGACGCCGAGGTGCTCGCGCAGCTCCTCGAGGTCGGCGATCATCCGCGGGGTCGTGAGGGCATTCAGCGCCGGCCCGGGGCCGTCGACGAGCGGGGTGCTGCGCCCGCAGCCGCGCTGGTCGAAGCCGAGGATGCGCCAGCGGTCGGGATCGGGGCGCCGCTTGTAGCCGCCCGCACCGAGCCCGGAGCCGGGGCCGCCGTGCAGCCAGACGAGGGCCGGCGCGTCGGGGTTGCCCGACTCCTCCCAGTAGAGCTCCGCGCCATCGCTCGTGGTGAAGAGCCCCTCACGCATCGAGGTCATCCACTCCCGGCATCCACGACGCGCCCGGCTTGCCCCAGCTCCTCTTGCGGATCGCCTTCGCGACGCCCTTGTCGTGCGGGTGCTCGAGGCGGTCGGCGTAGAGCACGCCGTCGAGGTGGTCGTACTCGTGCTGGAAGATGCGGGCCAGCCATCCGGTCGCACGCACCTCGAACGGCTTCCCGTCGAGGTCGGTCGCGGTGAGCACGGCTTCCACCGAGCGCCGCAGCGGGAACCGCTCGCCGGGGATCGAGAGGCAGCCCTCCGACTCCTCGTCGTCGTCGAGCTCGCCCACCGCGAGGGGCGCGATGAGCAGCGACGGGTTGATCGCCGTGCCTCGATGGTGGATGCCGTCCTCGTCGATCCACGACCACACGAAGAGGCGCAGCGGCACCCCGACCTGCGGTGCGGCGAGACCGACGCCGGGGGCGGCCGCCATCGTCTCCTCCATGTCGGCGACGAGCTCGCGCACGGATTCGTCGATCTCGCCGACCGGCGCGGTGGGGGAGTGGAGCACCGGATCGCCGGTGATGCGAATCGGACGAACGGCCATTCGGCCAGGATATCCAGCCGTCGTCCGCTAGATTTCCGGGGTGGACGTGCTGGACGACCTTGCCTCGCAGAGTGCGATCGGCGGAATCCCGGTTCTCGGCATCCTCATCGCCCTCGTCGGCGCGGTGTTCCTCGCGCTCGGTGCGCAGTTCCAGCACCGGGGTGTCGAACTCGTGGAGCAGCGGCACGGATCGGGCGCGAAGGCGGGCCTGAGCGTCAAGCAGATCGCGCTGCTGCTCGCCCGCCCGTCGTGGGTGATCGGCTCCGTGATGCTCGGGCTCGCGATCCTGTTCCAGCTCGGCAGCCTCACCTTCGCGCCGCTCATCGTCGTGCAGCCGATCGGCGTCGTCGCGCTCGTCATCACGACGATCGTCAACGCCCGCGTCAACAAGCTGAAGCTCGAGGGGGCCGTGATGCGCGCCGTCGGCTTCTGCGTCGCCGGTATCGCCCTCTTCGTCACCGTCGCGGCGTTCGTCGCTCAGGAGCAGGTCATCCGCGAGCCGCAGCTCGTGATCATCCTCAGCATCCTCGGCGGGGTCGTCGTGATCCTCGGGCTCACGTTCGCGTTCGCCCGCAAGCGCGCGGGCGCCCTGTTCTACATCGTCTCGGCCGGCGTGCTGTACGGGTTCGTCGCGACGCTCGCGAAGGTCGTCATCAACCGCCTCGGCAACGTGTTCGCCGGCAAGGTCGACTTCGAGTGGCTCACGATCGTCTGCGTCGTCGCGCTCCTCGCCGCTGCCGCCCTCGGCGCCTACTTCGTGCAGACGGCCTACTCCCTCGGCTCTCCCGACCTCGTGATCGCGGGTCTCACCGTCGTCGACCCGCTCATCGCGGTCGCGATCGGCATCGCGGTGCTCGGTGAGGCGTCCCAGGCGCCGCTGTGGGTCATCCCGGTGTGGGCCCTCGCGGCGGCGATCGCCGTCTACGGGGTGTTCCAGCTCGCGAAGCACCACCCCCAGACCCACCGGTGACGGGTCAGACCCACCGCTTCGCCTGCGGGATGGGTCGCCCGGCCTGGAATAGGCTCGGCGAGTGCGAATTCTGATCGGTGCCGACACTTTCGCACCCGACATCAACGGGTCTGCGTCGTTCACCAAACGCCTCGCCGTGTCGCTGCAGAAGCGCGGCCATGACGTGCACGTCGTCGCCCCCTCCGCGACCGGCCCCGCGAGTTCCGGCCCTGAGGTGCACGACGGCGTCGAGCTGACTGTGCACCGGCTGCTGAGCTGGCGCTGGCTGCCGCACCCGTGGCTGCGGTTCGCGCTTCCGTGGCGCGCGAAGGCGAACGGCCGCAAGCTGGTCGAGAGACTGAAGCCGGATGTCGTGCACTTCCAGTCGCACATCATCATCGGCGGGGGCCTCGCGCCTGCGGCGAAGGCGAACGGCGTGCGCCTCATCGGCACGAACCACTCGATGGCCGAGAACATCGCCCAGCACGTGACGATCTTCCCGCCGCCGATGCTGCGCTGGCTGATCCGCACGCAGTGGAAGGTCGCGCGCGACGTCTACGCGATGGCCGACGAGGTCACGACGCCGACGAAGCGCTCGTCGGACTACTTCGAGCAGATGACCGGCCTCACCGGCGTGCACTCGATCTCCAACGGCCTCGACGCCTCCAACTACGTGCCCTCCTACGAGCCGCGCGAGGGCAACCGCATCATCTTCGTCGGACGTCTCGACGAGGAGAAGAGCATCCACGAGCTCATCCAGGCGGCGGCGAAGCTCGATGCCTCGCTCGGCGCCCACGTGGAGATCATCGGCGACGGCGAAGACCGCCACCGTCTCGAGCGGATGGCGCGCGACCTCAACATCGCCGACCGCGTCACCTTCCACGGCCGCATCTCCGACGAAGCCCTGCGCGACATCCTGACGAACGGCGCCGTCTTCGCGATGCCGTCCCGCGCCGAGCTGCAGTGCATCGCCGCGATGGAGGCCATGGCCTCCGCCCTGCCCGTCGTCGCCGCGAACGCCATGGCGCTGCCCCACCTCGTGCGTCAGGGAAAGAACGGCTACCTCTACGACCCGGGCAACATCACCGAGTTCGCCCGCCACCTCACCACCGTGCTCACCGCCTCTCCGGAGAAGTACGCGGAGATGAAGAAGGCGTCGGAGAAGATCGTCGCGAAGCACAGCCTCGAGGCGACGACCGACACCTTCGAGGCGCTGTACCGTGGTGAACCGGTGACCGACCCGGTCACCGACTAGCAGTACGTCGGTGCCCGAACCGGTCACCGAGCAGCAGTACGGGGCGGTAGCTCAGCCGGTTAGAGCAGCGGACTCATAATCCGTCGGTCACGGGTTCAAGTCCCGTCCGCCCTACAGGAGTCACCGCGATTTCGGGCGGCGGGTCTTCGGTGCGTTCAGCACCTGGTGAACCACCGCGGCGCGGAGGAACGCTTCGAGGGACACGAGCAGCGTTGAATGCGTGTCGGCAAACCGCTTCGTCAGCGAGATCGCGGGACGACCGTCAGCCAGCTGCAGCATCGGCCACTTGTAGGGGAGCAGCGCGGCGTGGTCTTCCCGGACAGTCCCTAACTTGTTCTTGTTCACAGTCGTCCACCGATGGCCGAGAACCGGGAGCTCGCCGCGGGTCGTCAGCAGCACGGTCGCCGAGTGGTCGTCGATGGTCGCGGTCAGCTCCCACAGATGGAGCACCCGGGTCCGCGTCGTGATGTCGCGCGGGCGAATTCCGCGTTGCTCGAGCTCATCGACCACGGCGAGCAACAGCGGTCGGGCTTGTGCATCGAGGGCTTCGGCTGCGGCATGCGCCTCGCGCTTCGCCTGTTCGGCAGCGACTGACTCACGGGCGCGGGCGGCCCGGATGGCTTCGACGTCGTCGTCCAGGCCGTCGAGGAACATGGCCACACGATAGCAAGGCGAATCGCGCGGAGGAGTCCTCAGAGTTGCGGTGGAACGCCACTCTCAGACTCCACCGGTCACGGGTTCAAGTCCCGTCCGCCCTACTCCTTCAGCGGGGGCGCGAGCGCCCCATTTCGTGCGCCCAGATCGCGATCTCAACCCGATTGCGCACCCCCAGCTTCGTCATCAAACTCGCGACATGCGTCTTCACGGTACTGAGCGTGATGTACAGCTCACTCGCGATCTCCCCGTTGCTCAACCCCCGCGCGACGGCCGCAAGCACCTGCTCCTCCCGCTCGGTGAGCGGCTCGACCGGCCCGGCAGGCACCCCGGCCGGCGCGGCAGACGCGAACGCCTCGAGCAGCCTCACTGTGACGTTGGGCGCAATCAGGGCGTCGCCCGCAGCAGCTGCCCGCACGGCCTGAGAGAGCAGCGCCGCCCCGGCATCCTTGAGCAGGAAGCCCTTCGCCCCAGCACGCAGCGCTGCAAACACGTACTCGTCGAGGTCGAAGGTCGTGATGATGACGACCGCCATCGGGTCGGGCACGCCCGGCCCGGCGAGCACCCGCGTCGCCTCCAGGCCGTCTTGCCCGGGCATCCGGATGTCGAACAGGCAGACGTCGGGCCGCAGGCTGCGAGCCAGCGCCACGGCCTCGTGGCCGTCGGATGCCTGGCCCACGACCTCGATGTCGGGCTGGGCGTCGAGCATCATGCTGAGCCCGGTGCGCACGAGTTCCTGGTCGTCGGCGATGAGCACGCCGATCGTCACGGTGACCATCCAACCCGGGGCAGCACCGCGGTCACGACCCACCCGCCGCCGGGCGCCCGCCCCGCCTGGCACGTGCCGCCGAGCAGGGCGGCGCGCTCGACCATCCCGGTGATGCCGTAGCCGGGCGGCGCAATCGGCACCGCCTCGCCGTCGTCGGTGACCCTCAGCCGCACTCCGGCGGCATCCGCCTCGACGACCACGTCGATGACGGAGGCGCCGCGGGCATGTCGTCGCGCGTTCGTGGCCGACTCCTGCGCCATCCGGTAGACGGCGGCGGCGACCGTCGGCGGGATGCTGTCGGTGTCGCCCTCGACCCGCACGTTGACGCACGGGCTGAGCTCCTCGGTCGCGAGCCCCCGGATGTCGGCGAGCGTGCGGGCAGGTGACAACTCCGGCGCGTCGCCGACCCGCAGCACGCGCACCATCGAGCGCATCTCGGCCAGAGTCGTGGATGCCTCCGCCTCGATCACGCGCAGAGCGTCGCGGGCGGCATCCGGTTTCACCTCGACCACGGCCAGCCCGGCCTGAGCCCTGATCGCGATGGCCGAGACGTGGTGGGCGACCGTGTCGTGCAGGTCGCGCGCGAGCATCTCGCGCTCGAGCAGGCGGGCGCCATCCAGTTCCCGCAGCCGGGCCCGGGCGCGGAAACGGAAGGCGAGGCCGAGCCCGATCACGCCGGCGGCGAAGGCGGCCTGCGCGACGAGTTCGCCGAGCGGAGTCCCCGTGAGCGCCGACACGGCCAGATTGGCGAGCACGAAGCCGGTGCCGACCACGAGCCCGCGACCGTCGGCCCACCGGAACAGCGAGTACATCAACACGACGCCGACGGCGCTCGTATAGAGCACGGAGTCGCCGAGCAAGAGCGTCGCCGACGCCAGCGCGGCCGAGCTCAGCAGGAGCATGAGCAGCGGCCGCGTGCGCCGCCACAGCAGCGTCGGAACCGCGGCGAGCACGAAGAGCGCGGCCACGAGCGGCTGGGAGAGATCGGTGCGGAGCGCCGCCTCGAGCACGGTGAGCACCGCGACGAGCCCCACGAGCGCCCAGTCCCGCCACACGCGCCTCGGGGGAGCGGGCACGGCGGCCGGCGCGGTCCATGCGGAACGCAGCAGACCGGTCACGCGCTCATGATACGAGTGCATCAGCGTGCGACCGCAGCTGCGGGTCCGGATGCCCGCGAAGCCCGGCGCCGTCGCAGGATGATCAACTCGGCGACGACGATGTTGAGCGCGAACGCGGTGGCGGCGAGCGGGGCTTCCCCGGCCGCGTCGACCTCACCGAAGGGCAGAGCCCACACGATGAAGACGAGAGCCTGGGTTCCCCCGGAGACGGCGATCGCGTAGGCACGCGTCATCCAGGCCCCGTGCGCGGCGAAGTCGCGACGCGTGATCGCCCACGTTCCCAGTACGAGGAAGACCATCAGGATGACGGCGAAGCCGAGTCGCACCATGGCCTGCGGGAACTCCGCGGTGGGGCCGTCGAAGGAGACGGCCAGCCAGATGCTGGACAGTGCGGCGAGGAATCCGCCGGGGATGAGCACGCGCCCGACCGTGCGATGCCACCGACTGCGGAGTCGCAGTGCCGGCGAGAACTGGAAGGCGCCGAGCAGGCAGTACGTGCTCATCGCCACGACGTGCACGATCGTCGGCACAGGTGACAGCGGCGAGCTGCTCGCGCCGCCCGAGTGACCCTCGGTCAGGCTGAACGCGCCTCCCACCACCGGGATCGCGCTGAGCAGCAGCAGGCCCGTGATCGCGAGCCATCCGCTCTTCACCCTGCGCTGCCTCGGCGAACGGGGTTGCGTCGGCGGGCGGACGGATGTCGTCGGTGCGGTCATCTCTCGATCGTGTCGGGAACGCACGCCGCCGGCATCGGTGCGGGGTATGGGATCGGAACCGTACTTTCGGCCGATCGGATTCCGGCCGAAGCGCCGATGACCGGCGCTGGGATGACGTCGACGATCGAGTCATGACCAACCGAACGAACACCCGGAACCCTCTCGCCACCGGCGCGATCTCTGTGCAAGCAAAGCTCGCTGCCGCCTGGACGAGCCTCATGTTCCTCGTCATCTACATCGACTACTTCCACCTCTACCAGCCGGGAGAGATCGACGAGATCCGGGGAGGCTTCATCTTCGCGTTCGACATCAGCGGCACGTTGATGAGCATCTTCTTCGTCGTCATCGCGATCCCGGCCCTCATGGTGGTGCTCTCGATGGCGCTACCGGCGCGTGCGAACCGCGTGACGAACCTCGTCATCGCGTCGCTGTACATCCCGATCATGGTGTTCAACGCAGCCGGAGCGACCCCGGACTACGCCGTCTACTACGCCCTCACCATCGGCGTCGAGGTGCTGATCCTGGCCTACATCCTGCGCGCCGCCGCGACCTGGCCTCGCGAGGTTTCCAGGGCGTAGCTCGCCGCCGATACAGTCGGCGACATGGCTGAGAGGTCGTTCCTGGCGCGCGATGAGGCGGAGCTTCTCGCGCGCCAGGAACTCGTGCACGACGGCGAGCTCCTCGGCGTCGAGATCCTGCCCGGACCTGCCATCGAGACGCCCGGGTTCTGGATCTTCCACCCGACCAGCGCGGCCTTCGCGTCGGGGTTCTCGTCCGACTCGTTCGCGCATCGGCTGCCTCCCGTCGTCGTCGATCGGCGCACCTCGCGCGTGACCCGCCCGTTCGCGGCGGGGCAGCGCTACTCGGTCGCCGACCTGGGCTCGGGGGAGTGGATCATCCTGCCCCCGGAGGTCGACGCGGCCACGGGCGACGGTGTCGACGGCCTGAACCTGCCGCGCCACGAGGAAGACGCGCTCGGCAGGCTCGAGCATTTCCGCCTGCGTCGAGCGGGACGCGACGACGGCGACCGTCTCGAGGCCACCGCCGTCGCCACGGACCCCCGCCTCATCGAGGAAGGGCTGGAGCGTGCCGGCATCCGCCGCCTCGGGGCGGCGTGGACCGTGCCCGACGCGGGCGCCGACGAGCACGTGCGGGTCACCTGGAACCCCGAGACGGCCACCGTGGGGTTCTGGCTCAGCGGGAGCGGCTCGACGCAATCCCCGTGGACGATCGGCCCGCGCGACATCGAACTCGCCCGCCTCCTCGAGGCATCGCTCGCCGACGCGGAGTGGATCCGTTTCTGGCGGTGAGGGCCCGGGTCAGCTCTCCGGGTCGTACATGAACTCCCGCAGCTCCTGCGAGCACCGGCAGGCGACGGCGATCTTGCGCGCCCACTCTTCGGCCGCAGCGCGGTCAGCCACCTCGAGCACCGTCCACCCGCCGTTCAGGTGCGAGCCCGGGTAGGTGCCCGCCGTCACCGTTCCGTCGCCCGCCACGAGCACCGGCTCCACCGACTCGTCGATCCCGCCGCCGAACACCCAGACGCCGGCGGCCTTCGCCTCGGCGACGACGGCGCGAGAGTCGATGCCGGCCTGCACGAACTCGTCGTCGCTGAGCTGCATGGCTTCGGCCGGGAACGAGATGAGGTACTTGGTCATCCCGTGATCGTGGCGCGAACCGCCGACGCTCACAAGTGCCGTAGCCCGGCGGCGGCCGCGGCCGCTAGTAGTTGTTGCCGATCGTGCAGGTCTGCTCGGCGGCACCCTGACCGTTGATCGACGGCGGTAGCGTGACGACCGGTGTCTCGTCGGGCGGCGTCGACGCGGTGGCCGAAGGCGATCCGCTCGGGTCGGGCGCCGGGGTCTCGACGACATCCTCACCCGCCTGCGCGCCGCCCCCGGGGTCGCCCGTCACGACGACGCGGGCGTCGGCGGCGAGAGCATCCATGAGCACTTGGGCCTCGGCTCGCCGAGGAGCGACCCCGCCGACCCCGCCCATCGTCGTCTCGCCGGCGGGGTAGCTGACGAACGCGATGTTCGCGAGCGGGATGTCTTTGAGTGCGAACGCCATCGACGCCATCGCGTGGAGAGAGCTGAGCGACGTGCTGAGCTGCATGTTCTTCGCCGCGGCCTGCGCGAGCGAGTACACGGTGAGCGGGTTCGTGAGCACGCCCTCGGCCTTGATCTTACGGATGAGCGCCGAGAGGAAGAGCTGCTGGTTGCTCACGCGGGTCGTGTCGGAGCCGTCGCCGACCCCGTAGCGGCTGCGCAGGAACTGGAGTGCGTTCCATCCCTCGAGGTTGTGCACGCCCTCGTCGAGCGAGAGTCCGATCTGGCTGTCGCGGATCGGCTCGGCGACGCACACCTCGACGCCCCCGACGGCCGACGACATCGCGATGACGCCGTCGAACTCGATCTTCGCGGCGTAGCCGATCTCGAGCCCGGTGAGTGCCTCGACCGTGGTCACGGCGCACGCGAGCCCGCCGTAGTAGAGCGCCTCGTTGAGCTTGCGCGTACCGGGATTCCCCTCGGTGCATCCCGCGATCGGCACGAACATGTCGCGCTGGAAGCTCACGGCGACGGCGCTGTTCGACACGGGGGAGAGGTGCAGCAGGATGTTGACGTCGTTGAGGTTCTCGCCGCGTTCGCCGTAGGCGGGGTTGCCTTCGCCGCTGTCGCTGCCGACGATCAGGATGTTGACGGGCCGATCGATCGGGCCGGCGTAGACGATCGACTCGCCGTCGGCCTGGATGTCGACGCCCGGCTCGAAGCTCGAGGCGAGCTGCCACGCGGCGATCCCGGCGACGGATGCGGTCGCGACGAACACGACGGCGAGGGTCGACGCGACGGCGACCAGAACCGTCTTCAACGGTCCGCTGCGGGTGAGGCGGCCGTGGCGCGCGGGGCTGGACATCGCTTGACCCTACGTCCCGAGCCCTGGATGCCGCCTGGGGAGAATCTGAGCACTCACCGCGCCGCGCGGGATGCCTCCAGGAGCGCGGTGAGCACGTCGCGCGCGTGCTCGAGGTCGGTGATCGGCATCCCGAGCCGTTCGACGACCTGACCCGGCACGGCGAGGGCCTTCGCACGTAGGTCGGCACCCGCCGCGGTGAGCGAGACCGCGAGGGCGCGGGCATCCGTCGCGTCGCGCGCGAGCTCGACGAGCCCGGCGGTCTCGAGTCGCCGCAGCAGAGGGGACAGCGTCGCGGGTTCGAGCAGCAGCTCGTCGGCGAGGTCGCCGGCGCGGCGCGGGCTGCGCTCCCAGAGTGCGAGCATCACGAGGTACTGCGGGTGGGTGAGCCCGAGCGGCTCGAGCACGGGGCGGTAGAGCGCGATGACGCTGCGGGATGCCGCCGCGAGCGCGAAGCACACCTGGCGGTCGAGGGCGAGCGGGTCGACGGCGGACGAGGTCGCGGTGGTCGAGGTCACGTCTCCAGGATAGTTAGTGGGCGAAGGAAATAGTCAGTACGCTAACGATATGGATGATCGCGTCCGCTGGTGGGATCGGCTGAATCGTGCGCTGTACCCGTACATGGGCCCGGCCGAGCTCGGGTCGCGCGACGAGCCCCCGCGCGCGTCCAGTGTCGGACGCCCGTGTCCGCTGTGCGGCCGCTCCATGCTCGAGCATGACGTCGAGCGCGCCGGCGACTGGTCGACCGCGACCCGGTTGCACTGTCCGGTCGACGCCGCCTGACCGGGCCCTCCTCGACCTACGCCGTCGTCGGGCCGTCGGCCGACGCCCGTTGCGCCGCCTGGTTCGCACGACGTCGGGCGAGGGCATCCTTCGCCGCCCCGGCCGCCTTCTTCACGACGCGCGTGGCCTTCTCGTTGACCTTCTTCGCGCCCTCGAACTCGGTGCCGAGGATGCCGAGCCCACCGAGGGCGATGAGCGATCCGGGGCCGGGGAGCGGCATCATGACCACGCCGAGAGCGACGGTCGTGCCGCCGACGACGCCGACGCCCGTGCGATAGGCCTTGTTCGCCGTCGGGTTCTTGCGGATCACGGCCCGCCCGCCGACGAGAGCGGAGCTCGCCGCACGGCCGAGGGCAGCACCGGCACGCGCCGCGGTCGAGGTTGCGGCAGGTGAGGGGGTCGGGGCGTCGTCGGGAAGAGGGGCGTCGGCGTCGTAGCGAAGGGGGGCGTCGGTCATCTCGCGACCGTATCGCCGTCGGCTGCGGGGATGCTTGGAGTGGTCTCCCGGACTCGTCAGATCACAGAAAGGTAACGATGCGGTCGCGAGGGCGTCGCGGCGGGGGATAACCGGCGGGGATGTCGGTGGCGGTCGATGGTGTGAGGGCATGGAGGCACTCGGGGATTCGGCACTGCTCGCGGCGGCGCACGCGCACGCGCACGAGTACGCGGCGGCGCACGAGTACGCGGACGAGTACGCGGCGACGCACGAGTACACGCCCTCCGCCGACGACCGCGTCGAGTGGCAGCTGGCCCGCGCCGAGTTCGCGACCCGGCAGGCGAACCGGGCCGCCGCCGAGCAGCAGGCCGCGATCCGCGAGGTACTCGCGGAGGCCCGTCGACACCCCGAGGTCTACGTCAACCTCCGCGATGAGCCGACGCCGCGCGACCTCGCGATCGCCATCGACGCGGCGATCGGCGACCTCGCGGCGCGGCTCTCCCTGAGCGAGACGACGGTCGCGGCGCTCGCCCATCAGGCCGAGACCTTGCAGACGCGCGCACCGCGGTCGTGGGCCGCGTTCCGGGAGGGCGAGTTCTCGCCCGCGAACGCGCGAGCCGCCGCGCAGACGCTCGACTCGTTGCCGCGGCACGTCGACGCGGATGCCCTCGTCGACGCCCGTGCCCTCGAGCTCGCCTCTCTCGTGCCGGCACGATTCCGCGAGCGGCTTCGGGTGTTCCGCGAGCGTGTGCATCCGATCGCGCTCACCGAGCGCCACGAGGCGGCGCGCGAGACGCGCTCCGTCTGGTGCGAGCACGACCGCGACGCCATGGCGGAGTTCGGCGTGCGCATGGGGGCGGCCGACGTCGAGATCGCCTGGCAGCGCGTCGACGCCCTCGCGCGCCGGCTCGCCGGGCGGGAGGGCGAGACGCGCACCCTCGATCAGCTCCGGGCCGACGTCACCGGTGACATCCTCACCGGCCGGAATGACCCGGCGACCGAGCCTCGCGTGCAGGTGGGAGTACTCGTGCCCGTGCTGACGCTTCTCGGCGGCTCCGGCGGCTCCGGCGGCTCCGGTGCTCCCGCGATGCTCGACGGACGCATCCCGATCGACGACGCCACGGCCCGTGACATGTGTGCGCACGCACCGTCGTTCCAGCGCATCCTCACTCATCCCGTGTCGAGCGCCGTGCTCGACGTCGATCGCACGTCCTATCGCCCGCCCGCCGGCCTCAAGCGCTGGCTCGAGCTGCGCGACGGCACCTGCCGGTCGCCGGGCTGCGGCATCCCGGCCAAGCGGTGCGACCTCGACCACACGATCGACTGGGCACGTGGCGGACCCACCAGCGGCCCCAACCTCGGTCACCTGTCGGAACGACATCACACCCGCAAGCACGCCTCGAAGTGGCGGGTCGAGCAGAGAGCCGACGGCGTCTTCACCTGGACGAGTCCGACCGGATTCGTCTGCGACTCCGATCCGCCGCCGTTCTAGCAGTCAGATCCGTCCCGAGTCTCCCGCTACCGCCGGTCGCGCATACGCGTCCCGCTACCGCAGGTCGCGCATGCGCGCGCCCTCGGCACCCGCGCGCGACCGGCGCTCGAAGAAGATCGCGACGAAGAACAGGATCGCGCCCGCCGTCAGCGACGCCACCCAGATCACGACCGGGTCGATGTCGCGCCCGATCGCGAGCTGGAACAGGATGACCGCGAACTCGACCCCGAACGTGACGAGGCTCAACACGAACGGCGCCGCGTACCGGCCGATCGCGCCGACGAGGAGCGCGACGAGGGCGAGACCGATCACGAGGATCGCGCGCCACGTCGCCGGGTTCGTTCCGGTCGCGAGCACCGACGGCAGAACGGTCACGACGATGCCGGGCGCGAGCACCGACCACGAGCGGGTGAAGCCGACGGGCCACGACGCGAGGGTGCCGGGCGTCGACACGGGGCCGTGCCGCAGCACGAGCACACCGGCGCCGAGCAACGCGAGACCGAGCGGCAGCGAGAACCACTCGACGTTGAGGTCGCGCACGCTCCAGCCGGCGACCGCCGTGCACCACGCCGCCGCGAAGACGATCCACGTCGGCGGCATGATCGTCGGCCCGCGCAGGGCGGCGAGCACCGTGACGAGCATGATGCCGAGCAGCACGAGCGTGAGGGCCCACAGCATCCACATCGGCGCCACCCCGGGCGCCACGGCCGCGATCGGGCCGACCACGAGGTAGACGAGCGCCGGCGTCTGCAGCCACCGATGCGTCGGGCGCAGCGACCTGGCCGCCGACGCGGCGAGCACGGCCGCCGTGACGCTGAACGCGAGCACCGGCCACACGACGTCGTCGGGATGCGCGAGGCCGAGGCCGTCGCGCTCCGTGGCGTACCGCACCGCCTGGATGCTGCCGGCAGCCGCGGCCCCCATCGACGCGACGAGGGCGGGCACCCGCAGCACCGCGAGTCGTGCCCCGTCGGTGCGGCCGAGAGCGCTTCCGAGGAGCAGCAGCACGAGGGATGCCGCCAGCAGCGCGAGGGCACGCCACGGCAGCAGCGCATCCGGCCCCGATCCGGTGATCGCGAGCACGATGAGCGACGTGGCGATCGCGATCGCGAGCCCCGGCGCGACGAGGGCGGCGCCGTTGCGGCGGCGGAGGGTGAGCACGACGCCGATGACGACGGCGGCGATCGCCGGCGGGTACACGTACGGCTCGACGTCGGTGATGCCGGCGAGACCCCAGACGCACCAGAGCGCCGCCGTCCAGGAGGCCGCAGCGACCCACCATCCGTACCGGCGCTTCGCGAAGATGCTCGCCGACGCCGACCCGATGCCGAGGATCACGAAGACGATGAGCGACGTACTGAGGTCGGGCGTCTCGAGCACGAGCGACAGGAGCGCCGCGAGCGCGCCGGTGACGAAAGCCGAGATCTCGATCCAGAGCCGCGCCGACGCGGCATCCTGCTCGGGGACCTCGCCCCGCCGCAGCCAGCCCGCGACGAGCGGGGTGGTCGGCAGCACGAGGGCGACGAGTGTCGCGATGACCGGCAGCGTGACGGGCGCGCCGCCGGCGCCGTTCCACGCGGGCACGATGTTCGTCTCGATGATGCGCGGAATGACGTTCACGACGACGACCGCGAGCGACGGCAGCAGCAGGGCCGCAGCCCCGCTGCGCACGAACCTCGTGAGTCCCGGGCGGCGCGTCAGGGTGAGGGTGAGCGAGAGGGCGAAGATGGCGGCGTTCGCGAGAGCCGTCTCCCACGTGCGCTCGGCGATGACCGTCGCGATGCCGACGAGGAACGGCACCGACGTGACGACGAGAACGGCGTACCAGAGCGGCGGGCGCACGCGCCGCACGAGGGTGACGGCGAGGGCGAACAGCGACGCCACCGTGGTCGTGTACGCGATGACGGGGATCAGGTCGACGCCGAGCAGGTCGAGTCCGCGGGCGAACAGCACGAGCGCGTACGCGTACCCGACGGCGACGTACACCGGGCGCACGCCCGCGGCGACCGTCATGGCGAGCACACCGAGCACGACGACGACCGCCGCACCGGCGGCGACCGTGAGCCGTTCGTCGCCCCACGAGATCGCGACGAGATAGAGCAGGATGCCGTGCGCGGCCACCAGGAGCGGCGTGCGGAACGACCACGACGCGGTCTTCAGCCGCGGAACCACCAGCAGCGCGAGGCCGATGCCGAGGGCGAGGGCGATGCCGGCGACGACCTGACCGGGGCGGGACAGCGCCGACCACGCGGGCGCCGCCAGGAGCGCCGCCGCGCCGAGCCAGGCGGCGAATACGAGCCACCCGCGCCACACGCCGTTCTCGCGCCGCACCGCGAAGGCGAGGGCGAGCACCCCGGCCACGGCGGCGACGATGCCGAGGATCGCGGCGAGACTCACGGTGGCCGGCCACAGCGACCAGGTGTCTTCCATCGGCGCGAGCCAGAAGGGCGCCGGCTCGGCCGCATCAGGATTCCACACGACGGGGTTCATGAACGGCGGGAGCGGCGAGAGCAGCTGGGTGAGTCCGATGACGAGGGCGGGGGTCGCGGCGGCGAGGGCGACGATAAGCGCACCGACGCGCAGCGGCACACGTCGCAACGCGGCCGGCCACGGCACGACGGCGATCACGGCGAGTGCGACCGCCGTCACGGCGGGGACGAGCACGAGGCGCCACGCCTCGTCATCCAACTCACCCGCGAGCGCGACGAGACCTGCCGCCGACGTCGCGAGCACTCCGGCCGCGGCGCTCCACGCCCGCGGGGCGAGCGTGCGTGCACCGAACCCGGCGAGCACCGCGAGCACGGCCACGACGAGGGCCGACCCGAGCACGCGCGGGGTGTGCTCGGGCACGTTCACGCCGAGCAGCCCGAGCAGGGCGATGCCGCCGAAGACCGCGGCCGCGATGACGACGGTGACGCGGTCGGCCCGCAGCGGGCTGCCGAAGCGCGGCGACATCCGCTGCACGATCTCG
Organism: Pseudolysinimonas sp.; assembly: GCF_057350545.1. NCBI lineage: Bacteria > Bacillati > Actinomycetota > Actinomycetes > Micrococcales > Microbacteriaceae > Pseudolysinimonas > Pseudolysinimonas sp. The sequence goes on from NZ_JBMRCP010000103.1 coordinate 46,908, forward strand.
AAGCCGAGCAGCGCGACGGCGACCGCGCCGACGTGTCCGCCGACCGCCGACCACGGTCCGTCGACGGCGTAACCGAAGAACGCCGGCACGAAGATGAGGGCGACGAGCCCGATCCAGAGCCACGTGCGCAACCGCACGAGCAGGGCGATCGCGAGCGTGAGCACGGCCGCGACGAGTGTCGAGACGGCGGCGGATGCCCACGGGCTCACGCTGTCGGGACCGTTCTCGGAGACAGCCCAGACGTCGAGCGCGACGAAGACCATCGCGACGACGCCGACCGCCTCGGCCGAGAAGGTCAGCTTCATGCGCGCGAGCAACCAGGCGAAGCCGAGGAACACGATCGTGACGCCCGCGATGACGAGCTGCCGGATCGAGAGGTCGGTGCCGGTGTTCGAGAATCGGAAGACGAGCATGGCGATCGCGATGAGCGCCGCAGCGGCCACCGCGAGCACCGACTGCAGGCTCACCGTCGAGTTGACGGCCGGCGCGGGAGCGAGGGCGGGGCCGGGAGCGACCACGGGCGCGGGTGCGGCGACGGTGCCGACCGGAGAGGCCGCAGCGGCCGCCGGAATCCCCGTCGGCGGCGGCGCGAGCGCGGCCTTCGTGGTCAGGCGCCCGATGATCTCCTGGCGACGCGTGAGCAGCTCGGCCGCCTCGGCCGACACCGCCTTCAGCTCGTCGGCGACCTCGCCGACGAGCATCGCGCCGCAGAACGGGCAGTGCTCCGGGCCCACCGGTCCGCGCTCGCACCGGGGGCACGAGGTCGAACCGCGCAGGTAGTTGGCCGCCGCATCGCTCCACGCCATGGCCGGAGTCTAGGGATACTCGGGTCCGAATCCGCTCCTTCCGCGGCGGTGTGGGGAATTCGCCCGTGTCGCCCGGGTTGTACGTGAGTGACCTGCGTGAGGATGGACGACATGACGACGAGCCCGACGGACCCGGCCGAGAAGACCACGGCGCCGACCGAGAAGACCGCCGAGGAGCAGCTCGCCTACTTCCACGAACGCCGCGAGCTCGCCGTCGTGCAGCCCCTCGGCAGCCTCGCGCTCACCAACACGCAGATCGTCGATGCCGAGCAGCCGATCTGGGGTGTCCCCGGTCGTTGGGCGCCTCTCCCCGAGGGCGAATCGGGGCTGCGCGTCATCGCCACCGAGGCCGACGGCATCCACGTCGACGGTGTGCTCGTCGACGGCGAGGCGGTCGTGCGCGGCAAAGACGACCCGAACCCGTCCGAGGTGGTCTTCAGCGACACCGTGAAGGGCGCCGTCATCACGCAGGCGGGCGGCGGCTACGCGCTCCGCGTGTGGGATGCGAACTCCGAGGCCATCCAGAACTTCGGCGGTATCGACGCCTTCCCGTACGACCCGTCGTGGATCGTCACCGCCGCGTGGGAGGAGAACCCCGAGGGCACGACGCTCGGCTTCGAGCACCTCAAAGACGAGGAGAACGGCGCCCACTCGCCGCGCGAGGAGGTCATCCCCGGCAGCATCCGCTTCTCGCGCGACGGCGTCGACTACGACCTCGCCGCCTTCAAGGCGGGTCGCGCGCTGCAGCTCGTGTTCGCCGACGCGACGAACGGCGACTCCACCTACAGCGTCGGGCGTTTCCTGTTCCTCGCGCCCAACCCCGACGGCACGATCACGCTCGACTTCAACCGCGCCATCCTGCCGCCCTGCGCCTTCTCGTACGCGTTCAACTGCCCGCTGCCGCCGAAGCAGAACCGTTTCGGCATCTCGATCGAGGCCGGCGAGAAGAACGTGCTCGCGAAGGACGGCTCGCTGCTGCACTGAGCGGTGGTGCCGCGGGGGCTCGAGTGCACCGATTCGCGTCGAGCGCACTTGCGTGATTCCGCGGTCTCGACGCGAATCGGTGCAGTCGGCACCTCCGACCCGGCGTCGCACGTGCGGGGCAGACTGAGGGCGTGCTCATCGCGCTGCAGTGGACCTCCTCCGGGGTCGTCGCGACCGAGCTGACCGACGACGGTGAGACCGTGGGGTCGACGACGCTCCCGCCGACTGACCTTCCCGCCTGGGTCGCCGCGCGCGAACCCGACAGGCCCCGGTGGGTGTGGAGCGACAGCTCCCGCTGGTACCCCGAGCTGCTCGCGGCGGGAGTGCGGCTCGAGCGCTGCCTCGACCTCCGGCTGTGCCGCACCATCCTGCGCAACGCGGTGGCGACGCGCGGCTCGGCCCTCGCGACCGCCGACCGGGATGCCTGGGACGCACCGGCCCCCTCCCGAGCCGTGGCGGCATCCGACGCGTTGTTCGACCTCGACCCGCCGCCCGACGACGACGATCCCGTCGCCGAGTGGCGGAGGCAACGGGATGCCGTGGCCGGCGCCGACGACGGAGGCAAGCTCGCACTGCTGCTCGCCGCCGAGAGCCTCGGGTCGCTCGTCGCGGCCGAGATGCGCTTCACCGGGCTGCCGTGGAGCCGCGAGGAGCACGACCGCGTGCTCACCGAGATCCTCGGCCCGCGCATCCCGAACGGCCGTCCCGCGAAGCTCGAGCGGCTCGCGGCCCGGCTGCGCGAACTGCTCGACGCCCCGACGCTCAACCCCGACTCGCAGCAGGACCTGCTGAAGACGCTGCAGAACGCCGGCATGCGGGTCGAGTCGACGAGCAAGTGGGAGCTCAAGGAGATCGACCACCCCGCGGTCGAGCCGTTGCTCGAGTACAAGTCGCTGTCGCGGCTGCTGTCGGCGAACGGCTGGCACTGGCTCGACGAGTGGGTGCACGACGGCCGCTTCCGCCCCGTCTACGTGCCGGGCGGCGTCGTCACGGGACGCTGGGCGTCCGACGGCGGAGGAGCGCTGCAGCTGCCGAAACAGGTGCGGTCGGCGGTCGTGCCCGACCCGGGGTGGAAATTCGTCGTCGCCGATGCGTCGCAGCTCGAGCCCCGCGTGCTCGCCGCGATGTCGGGGGATCGGGCGATGGCGCGGGCGGGGCAGGCGGCCGACATGTATCAGGGGATGGTCGACGCGGGCGCCGTCGAGACCCGGTCGCAGGCGAAGTACGGGATGCTCGGCGCGATCTACGGCGGCACGACCGGCGAGAGCGGACGCATGAAGCCGCGCATCGAGAGGGCGTTCCCCGCGGCCATGAACTACGTCGAGGCCGCGGCGCGGGCGGGAGAGCACGGGGATGTCGTGTCGACCTGGCTCGGACGCTCGTCGCCTCCCGGGGTCGGCTTCGGGCACGACGAGACCGCGTCGGCGGTGCAACGTGTCCGCACCCAGCAGCGCGCCGCCGCGTGGGGACGGTTCACGCGCAACTTCGTCGTGCAGGGCACCGCCGCCGAGTGGGCGCTGTGCTGGATGGGGTCGCTGCGACGACGCCTCTGGGGGCTCGAGGGCGGGTCGCTCACGCAGAAGCCGCACCTCGTGTTCTTCCTGCACGACGAGCTCATCGTGCACACGCCGGAGCACCTCGCCGAGGAGGTCGCCGCGGCGATGCGCGAGGCCGCCGCCGAGGCGGGCCGGCTGCTGTTCGGGCAGGTGCCGGTGGAGTTCGCGGTCTCGGTCTCGATCGTGGAGAGGTACTCGGATGCCAAGTAGATCCGAGATGCCAAGTAGATCCGAGATGCCAAGTGAGGCGCGCATGAGCCCTGAGATCGTCCCCGTCGATGCGAGCCGTTTCGACGACCTCCAGACCGTGCTGCACGGTGGGGGCGACGGGCCGTCGTGCCAGTGCATGTGGCAGCTCATCCGCGCGAAGGAGTGGTCGTCGATCTCGGTCGACGAGAAGCGCGCGCGGCTCCGCGCCGAGGTGGAGGCCGGCGATCCGGCACCGGGGCTGCTCGCCTACGTCGACGGCGAACCGGCCGGTTGGGTGCGGGTCGGTCCGCGTCCGCCGCAGGAGCGCATCGTCGCGTCGAAGATCGTCGGCTCGGGGTCACGAGAGCCGCTCGACGATCCGTCGGTCTGGGCGGTCACGTGCTTCTCGGTGCGCCGCGAGTATCGCGGAGAGGGGATCGCCGGCGAGCTGCTCGCGGCGGCGGTCGACGCGGCGCGGGCCGGGGGAGCGCGCGTGGTGGAGGCCTACCCGTTCGATCTCGCCGCGGGAAAGCGGTCGTCGAACGAGCTCTACCACGGTGCGCTCTCGACGTTCGAGGATGCCGGCTTCGAGGTCGTCGCCCGGCCTACCCCGGCCCGGGCGGTCGTCGCGCGGGAACTGTGAGAGCGCCGAGACTCTGACGACGCGAATCACATCCTTGTGATTACACGGGTGTCTCGGGCATAATCAGCCCTAGCTATCTCGAATCATTCGACAGGTCGATGGGGAAGTCGCATCCTGACGAATGGAGAGAGAAGTGGCTGCTGTGCAATCGAAGATCGCACGCGGAGTGGTCTACATCCACTCCGCGCCCAGCGCGCTGCGCCCCCACGTCGAGTGGGCTGCGGGTCGCGCCCTCGG
>NZ_JBMRCP010000104.1:0-57619 GCF_057350545.1 Pseudolysinimonas sp.
CGCGGCGCGCTCCTCAACCCGCGTCTCTCGCCGGTGCGGTTTCGAGACGCGTGCCGCTGCGCGGCGCGCTCCTCAACCCGCGTCTCTCGCCGGTGCGGTTTCGATACGCGTGCCGCTGCGCGGCGCGCTCCTCAACCCGCGTCTCTCGCCGGTGCGGTTTCGATACGCGTCGCGCTGCGCGCGGCGCTACTCAACCCGCGAGAGCGACCAGGGTGTCGAAGGCGTCGTTGAGCTCGGGCCGCACCGTCTGCCGGCGGGGGTCGGCGAGGTGCCACTCGACGATCTCGCGGGCGCCGTCGGCGAACGGGATGATCGCCTCCCACCCGTGCACGAGACGCTTGACGCGCGTGTTGTCGAACACGACCGAGTGCGCCTTGTCGCCGATCAGACCGGGCCCCAGGTCCGGGAGGACGCGCGCGATCGTGTCCGACGCGACGTGCACGATCTCCGGGGTGACCCCGAGGGCAGATCCGAGGGCGAGGGCGATGGCATCCCAGGTCAGCACCTCGTCGCCCGTGATGTGCACGGGCGAGCCGAGGGCGTGCGGGTTGCCGAGCAGGCCGACGAACGCGCGGGCGAAGTCGCGGGAGTGGGTGAGCGTCCACAGGGAGGTGCCGTCGCCATGCACGATCACCGGCACGCCGCGGCGCATGCGGTCGAGTGCCGTCCAGCCGCCCTCGAGCGGGACGGAGCCGCCGTCGTAGGTGTGCGACGGCCGCACGATCGTCATCGGGAAGCCGGTCTCGCGGTAGGCGGCGACGAGCACGTCTTCGCCGGCGATCTTGTCGCGCGAGTACTGCCAGTGCGGGTTGCGGAGCGGCGTCGACTCGACGATCGGCAGGGCCGCGACCGGCTTCTGATAGGCGGATGCCGAGGAGATGAAGACGTAGTGGCCGGTGCGTCCGGCGAAGGTCTCGATGTCGGCGGCGACGTGCTCGGGGGTGAACGCCCGGAAGTTCACGACCACGTCGAACTCCTCCGCGCCGAGCGCGGCGCGCACCGAGGCGGCGTCCGTCGCGTCTCCCGTGAGCGTCCGCACACCCTCGATCGGCTCCCGCGTCGAGCCGATCCCGCGGGTCAGATGCGTGAGCTCGTCGCCGCGCGCGAGCACCTCGTGACTGCACGACGCGCTGATGGTGCCGTTGCCGCCGAGGAACAGGATGCGTCGAGCCATGGGCTCAGGCTATGCGGAGCGCGTCGCCGAGGGGGCCGGGGCCCCCTCGGCGACGGCGCTCTCACCGGCCCGGCCGGAGCTCGTCGGGCAGGAGATCGAACGGGGCGTCCTGCCACGTGATCGGGCGGAGGAAGCGTCGGATCGCCGAGCCCCCGACCGACGTGTGCAGCGAGTTCGAAGCGGGCCAGGGTCCACCGTGGTGCTGCGCCATCGAGACGGCGACGCCGGTCGGAAAGCCGTCGAACACCAGACGTCCCGACACCGGGGAGAGGGCCTCCACCGCCGCCCCGATCTCAGCGACAGGTCCATGGAAACTCGCGGTGAGCGACCCCTCGACTTGGGAGAGCACGCGCAGCAGGTCGCCTTCGTCGCGGTAGCGCACGACGACCGCCGCCGGGCCGAAGTGCTCGGCGAACGCCTCGGATCCGGCATCCTCGCTCGCGATCTCCACGAACACCGCCGACACGGTCGAGGCGCCGGCTTGGGAGAGCGCGCCGATACGGGTGGACGCGCCCGGCAGCGCCTCGAGTCGTTCCATCCCGGCCCGGAAGCTTCCGAGGATGCGATCGTCGAGCAGGTACTGGGCCTCGACTCGTGCGAGTTCGTCGTCGATCGCGGCCAGCAGTCCATCGCCCGCAGGTCCCCTCGGGATGAGCACGAGCCCCGGCTTGGTGCAGAGCTGCCCCGCCGACGCCGTGACCGATTGGACGAGTCCGGACGCGATCGAGTCCCGCCGGTCGCGGCACGCGGTCTCAGAGATGACGAGCGGGTTGATGCTTCCCAGTTCGCCGTAGAAAGGGATCGGACGATCACGCTGTTCCGCGACCCGCATGAGTGCGCGGCCGCCGTCTGGGGAGCCGGTGAAGCCGACGGCGGAGATCACGGGGTGGGCCACCAGGCGGATGCCGGCGTCGCGCCCGCGCACGAGAGCGATGGTCCCCTCCGGAGCGCCCGCACGACGAGCCGAGTCCTGCAGTATCTCCGCGCACAGCGCCGAGGTCGCCAGGTGGGAACCGTGCGCCTTGACGATCACCGGGTTACCCGCCGCCAGAGCGGAGGCGGTGTCACCGCCGGGCACCGAGAACGCGAGGGGGAAGTTGCTCGCCGCGAAGACCGCCACCGGCCCGATCGGAACGAGCATTCGTCGGAGGTCCGGCTGGGGGCCGAGCGCCGAATCGTGTGCCGGAACGATCGAGACCTCGAGGTAGGCACCGTCGTCGAGGATGCCCGCGAAGAACTCGAGCTGGTGGCACGTCCGGCTGAGCTCGGCCGAAAGACGCGCACGGGTGAGCGCCGTTTCGCGGCCGGCGATGTCGAGGATCTCGTCCTCTCGCGCTCTGAGCGCCCCGGCCATGTCGCGCAGCATCGCCGCACGCCCGCGTCGACCCATCTCATCGAGCGGTCGCGCCGCTTGCTGCGCCGACCGGCAGAGCTGTTCGAGCTCGGCCTCGGTCGTTTCGACGAACTCTTCGAGCACCTCACGAGTGCGCGCGTCTCGGCTGACGACCTGACGCGGGTTCGGGTCGTCGGAAATCGCTGACATGGAGATGATCTGCTCCCGAGGTCTTGAGTTGAGCCGGATCCGGTGCGTCACTGAGCGCCTGCCCGACACGGCCAGCTTAGCAACACTGTTCGCAACAGCGATCAGTGTTCAGATAGCCGAACTGCGTCGTCGAGGGTCAGCGGGGCGGCGGCAGTCGGGAACAGTCCCGCGATCTGCGCGGCGCCGCGACGGTAGACGTAGAACGTGCGGCGGAAGGTGCAGACCTCGCGACCCTCGCCGTTGAGCGCCCGCGTCCGCACCGTCACGACTCCGGCATGTGGGCGGGAGGACGACCCGCGGGTTTCGAGGACGATCGACTCGGAGTAGAGGGTGTCGCCCGCGAAGACCGGGTGGGTCATGCGGATGTCGTCCCAGCCGAGATTGGCGAATGCGTTCTGGGTGAGGTCGGTCACGCTCTGGCCGACCGCGATCGCGAGGGTGAGGGTGGAGACGACGAGCGGGGCACCGAACTCCGACCGCGCGGCGTACTCGCGATTGAAGTGCGACTGGTTCGTGTTCATGGTCAGGAGGGTGAACCACGTATTGTCGGCTTCCGTGATCGTGCGGCCGAGCGGATGCTGATAGACGTCTCCGACCTCGAAGTCCTCGAAGAACCGACCGGTCCATCCGTCGCGTACGACCACGATCAGACGCCGATCCCGAGCGACTTGTGGAAGACGTCGACGCCACCGACGAGACCGCCGTCGTCGTACGCGATGCCGAGCGGCTTGGCCAGGAAGTTCGTGGTCCCCGACTCGTAGACAGCCCGGACATCGTGACCCCGGCTGCGCAGATCGTCGAGTGCGTCGGCGGGAACGCGGTCATCGATGATCAGAGTGCGCACGGTCGGTCCCACCGGACGCGATGGATGAGCGCCCTCGAGGTGGAGACGCGGTGCGCCGATCGCCTCCTGCACGTCCATGCCGAAGTCGATCATGTTGATGATCGTCTGGAACATGGAGGTCACGACGCGGCGTCCTCCCGGGGCGCCCAGCGCTGCGACGGGCTTCCCATCCTTGAGCAACATCACGGGAGTCGCATGGCCGAGCTGGGTCTTCCATGGTCCGACCGAGTTGGGCGTGCCGGGGCGCGGGTTCATCCACATCGTCACGTCGTAGAGGCTGACGCCCGTCCCTTCCGGCATGACGCACGACCCGTACGCCAGGCCGAGGGTCTGCGTGAGGGTGACGACGTTCCCGTCACGATCCGCCGCCGCGCAGTGGGTCGTCTCATGGCCACCGGGGTCGCCGGACAACGCGGGCTCGCCCGGCTCGACGAGTGCCGAGAACGGCCAGGGATCGCCGGGTCGGGTCCTGTCGGCCACGCGCTCGCGGGAGAAGCCGTCGAGCAGCGAGGTCGCGTAGGCCGGATCGGTGAGGGCGTCGAGCGGCACCGTAGCCCCTGTCGGGTCACCGACGTAGACGAACCGATCGGTCCATGCCTGCCTCATGATCTCGGCGATCAGGTGGAGGCATCGACCCGACCACCGGGGCAGCGAGCCGAGGTCGAGCTGCTCGGCCAGGTTGAGCATCTGGATGAGCGTGAGCCCGCCTGTCATCCCTGAGGTCGCGACGACCTCGTAGCCGCGGTAGTGCGCGCGCAAGGGCTTCTCGGTCGAGGGGCGGTAGCGCGCGAGGTCCTCGGTCGTGAGGACTCCGCCGCCGGCCTGGACCGACCGAGCGATCGCCTCGGCGATCGGTCCCCGATAGAACGCGTCGGCGCCGCCCTCCGCGACCGCCGCGATCGTTCGGGCGAGGTCCGGTTGCACGACGGGCCGACCGGCGCCCTGGTAGAAGCCTGTCGGCATCGGAAGTCCGTCGGCGAGCAGCACACGGGCGATCTCTCCGCCTGCTTCGAGGTGCCGGAGGTGGTTGGCGGCGTAGACGACGTCTTCCTCGTCGGCGGTGAATCCGTCTCGCGCGAGAGCGATCGCCGGCTGCAGGAGCTCCTCCCACGGCATCGTCGCGCCGCTCTCGTGGAGCGCTGCGAGACCTGCGACGTAGGTCGGAACTCCGACCGAGAGCGCACCGCGCTCGTTGACCGCATCCCGCAGCGCATCCCAGCCCATCGCGGCCCCGCCGTCCGCTGCCGGCTGGGCGTACGGCACGAAGACGTCTTCGGCGAGTCCCGCCGGCGTGCGCCCGTAGAAGTTGATCTCCTCGACGATCCCGGTTGCCGCCGAGTGGGCGAGAAGGACGCCGCATCCTCCGATGCTGTTCATGGCCGTCTCGCGCACTGCCGTGACGAAGCTCATCGCGACCATGGCGTCGTAGGCGTTGCCGCCCTGATCGAGGATCGCCGCGCCGACCTCCGCGCCCTCACGGTTGTGGGCGACTGCCATCCCGCGCGTACCGCGTGCCGCCGTCTTCCCGATCAATCTCGTTGTGCGTGTCATCACCATTCCTCGGAGGTTTTCGCGATCGAGCGTAGCGCCGCGCCCGGTATTTCGGCAACCGGGTCGCACCCGAAGGTGACTTGACGGGATATACCTCCGAGTTTTACCGTGACGAGGTGAGACCGCTCGCCGACATCCGCATCATCAGCCTCGAGCAGTACGGCGCGGGACCGTACGCGACCCTGCACCTCGCGGACCTCGGCGCCGAGGTGATCAAGATCGAAGACCCGACCGCGGGCGGGGACGTCGCGCGCTATGTCCCGCCCTTCGCCGACGGTGAGGACTCCCTCTTCTTCCAGACGTACAACCGCAACAAGTCGTCGGTCGCCCTCGACCTGCGCGACCCGCGGGGGCGTGCGGTGTTCGAGGATCTCGTCCGTGTCTCGGATGCCGTCTTCAGCAACCTGCGGGGCGACGTGCCCGAGCGGCTCGGTATCCGCTACGCAGACCTCGCGCCGATCAACCCCGCGATCGTGTGCTGCTCGCTGAGCGGCTACGGGATGACGGGGCCCCGCGCTGCCGAGCCCGCGTACGACTACATCGTGCAGGGGCTCGCCGGCTGGATGGACCTCACGGGCGAGCCGGGCGGCCCGCCCGCGAAGTCGGGACTCTCGCTCGTCGACTTCTCGGCGGGGCTTGCGGCGACGGCGGCTCTCGTCGCAGGTATCCACTCCGCGCGACGCGACGGGGTCGGGATGGACTGCGACCTGAGCCTGCTCGACACGGCCGTCTCGATGCTCGGCTACGTCGGGACCTGGCAGGAGACGGCGGGGTACGCCTCGACCCGCACGGCACGATCCGCTCATCCCTCGCTCGTCCCGTTCCAGAACTTCGCCGCCGCCGACGGCTGGATCGTCGTCGCGTGCGCGAAGGAGAAGTTCTGGGAGCGCCTCGTCGAGACCGTCGACCCCAGCCTCGGCGACGACCCGCGGTTCGCAACCTTCCGCGATCGCCGTGAGCACGCCGACGTCTTGCTGCCCCTTCTCGATCAGGTGTTTGCGACCCGACCGGTCACGGCGTGGCTCCAGGCCCTCACGGCAGCGGGCGTCCCGTGCGGTCCGGTCAACTCCCTCACCGAGGTGGCGGCAGACCCGCAGGTGATCGCGCGCGGCGGCTTCACGCACGTCCCGCACCCTGAGTGGGGTGAGATCGTCGCACCCGCGAGTCCCGTGCGGGTCGGCGAGCCCTCGGCCGGTCACCGCGCGGCCCCAGGCCTCGGCGCCGACACCGACCGGGTCCTGCGCGATGTGCTCGGGTACGACGACACGGCGATCCGACGGGTTGCGGGGATGATGGGGGGATGATGACACCGGGCGAGGCGAACGCGCCCGCCTACGACCGGGTCGCCGCACGCATCCTCGACGAGATCCGCGCGGGCGACCTGCGCCCCGGGGATCGGCTTCCCGCCGAATCCGAGCTCAGCGCGGCCTACTCGGTGAGTCGCAACACCGCGCGCGAGGCCATTCGCGCACTGGCGAGCCAGGGATACCTGACGAGCCGGCGTGGTGTCGGCGGTGGGGTGTTCATCACGCACCCCGAGCCGGAGGAGTTGAGCGACGCCCTCGCGACCGGCCTCGGGTTGCTCACGGCGTCGGATCGCCTGCCCGTGTCGTCGCTGCTCGAAGTGCGGGAGATCATCGAGCTTCAGGCGGCGGAGCTCGCGGCGCTCCGTCGGACCGGCGACGAGCTCCGGGGGCTTCGGGCGAGCATCGCCGAGCCGAGCCCCGCCGACCCTGACGCCGTGTTCCACCACAACCGCACCTTCCACACCCTCCTGCTGCGCGCGACCCACAACCCGCTCCTCGAGCTCGTCGCGGCTCCCGTCTTCCGGATTCTGGAGGATCGCTTCGCTCGCGAGCGCGCGGCGCCCGATTTCCGGGCGCGCGTCGATGAAGACCACCGCGACATCCTTGCGAGTATCGAGGTGCGCGATCAGGTCGGGGCCCGGGAAGCCGTGCGCGCGCATCTGCGTTATCTGCGGACCACGTACGAGGCGATCGACCGCGCTCGCTGAGACACGGCGCTCACCGTCAGGCCTGACCGAGCTCCGTGCGCTGCCGCCCGGTGCTCTCCGAGCCCGGGAGGTCAGGGCGGGCGGAGCTCACGCCGTCACCGGCCCGCGAGCTCGGACAGCACGGCGGCCGAGAACTCCTTGGTCGTTGCGGTGCCGCCGAGGTCACGCGTCCGCGTACCAGACGCCAGCACCGCTTCGAAGCCCGCGGTCAGTTCCGCGCTCGCGGCGGTCTCTCCGAGGTGGTCGAGCATCATCGCGCCGGCCCACATCGCGCCCACCGGATTCGCGACACCGAGCCCCGCGATGTCGGGGGCGGAGCCGTGGACGGGTTCGAACATGGAGGGATGCCTCTTCTCGGGGTCGAGGTTCGCGCTCGGAGCGATGCCGATCGACCCCGCGAGTGCCGCCGCGAGGTCGGAGAGGATGTCACCGAAGAGGTTGGAGGCGACGATGACGTCGTAGCGGTCCGGCTTCAGCACCAAGCCGGCGCTGAGGGCGTCGATGAGTACGCTGTCGAGCTCGACGCCGTCCTCGCTGGAGACGACGTCGTGCACCACCTCGTCCCAGAAGGGCATGGAGTGGATGATGCCGTTCGACTTCGTCGCCGACGTCAGACGTCCCGAGCGTTCGAGCGAGCGACGCACGGCGTAGCGCGTCACCCGCTCGATGCCCGCGCGAGTGAAGATCGCTTGTTGAACGGCGGTCTCCGCCTGCCCGCTTCCATATCGACCCCCGACCGTCGAGTACTCGCCTTCGGTGTTCTCGCGCACGATGAGGAGGTCGATCGCCGAAGAGCTCGCCGCAGGCACTCCGGCGAGCGTCCGGACCGGACGCAGATTGACATACTGGTCGAAGGTCCGGCGGATCGGGATGAGCATGCCCCACAGGGTCTCGGTGTCCGGAATGTCCGGGTCGCCGACGGCGCCGAGCAGGATCGCGTCGTAGCCGGCGAGCGTCTCGAGCGCGTCCACCGGCATCATGCGTCCGTGGGCCCGGTAGTGATCCGATCCCCAGGGGAGGTGCTCCCAGGCGAAGCGGGCGCCGTGTCTGGCCCCGACGACATCCATGGTCGCGATGGCGGGAGGGATGACCTCGGTGCCGATCCCGTCTCCTGCGAGGACGGCGATGCGGTGGCGGCGCGACTCAGCGGGCATCGTCAACCCCCGGCAGCGCGGCGTCGAGGTCAGGCGAGCAGAACGCACCGCCGACGAGATGGTCGAACGGGCCGGGGGAGAGATCGCCGATGCGGTCGGCGAAGCTCTCCGCGTCGTCCTGCGGCTCGTATCCGAGTGCACGCGCGCCCTCGAGCGAGAAGATGCCACGCGTGTTGGCGGACTGGCCCCAGACGACGCGGTAGCCCGGGGACGGCACGCTCAACGCGGCCTCGACGAGGCGAGCCGCGTCGTCGTAGGAGAGCCAGGTCGAGAGCTGTCGTCGGTCGCGCGGCTGCGGGAAGGACGACCCGATGCGGATCGCCACGACGTCGAGACCGTAGCGGTGGTGGAAGAGGGAGCCGAGTGCCTCGACCGCGACCTTCGACACGCCGTAGTAGGTGTCCGGCGCCGGTGCCACGTCGTCGGCGAGGGGCGCGCCGTCTACCGGCACGAAGCCGGCGACGTGATTGGAACTGGCGAGTACGACGCGCGGAACGCCCGCCAACCGCGCGGCCTCGAGCACGGTGTGGGTCCCATCGACGTTGACCCGCAGGATGTCGCGCCATGGAGCCTCGAGACTCAGTCCACCGAGGTGGACGATCGCGCTCGCGCCGGAGACGGCCGCACGGATCGCGTCGACGTCCTCCAGTTCGGCGACCACATGTTGCTCGTCCCCCGCGTCGGCGAGTGGCGCGAGGGGGGCGCGGTCGAGAAGGCGGAGCGTGCGACCGCTCCGGGCTAGCCGCGGTCTGAGGGCCGTGCCGACGCCGCCCGCCGCTCCGGTGACGACGACGATCTCGGAGGGCATCGAGGGGCTCCTTCGCGTGGCCGTCAGCCTAGAGTCGAAGGACGGCGCGTTGACAATGATCGCGGGGCAGTCTTACAGTTCACGGAAGTGTTCGCAAGCGCGATCACTGTTCGCATATCCGAACGACCGAGGATGGCCTATGATCCCCGACGGCACCCCGCCCGGAGCGCGTTCGTCGTGTTGAGGTACATCCTCGGACGCATCGTGCGCCTCGCGCTGACACTTCTCGCCGTGTCCGTGGTGACATTCGCCCTGCTCAAGCTCGTCCCCGGCTCCTTCGAGCAGCTCGCCGACATCGAGGGCTCCGGCCTGGGCGGCGGCACGGGCGGAGGGGAGAGTGGCTCGACCGGCTCGACCGACACCCGCCCCGCTTGGCAGCAGTACGCCGAACTCATGCTCGGCGTCGTGACGGGCGACATTGGGCCGAGCTACAAGTACCCCCAGTCGAGCGTCGAGAGCATCATCGCCGGGGCCTTCCCGGTCTCGCTGACGCTCGCGGTCGGCGCCACGCTGCTGACCGTGCTGGTCGCCGTACCGCTCGGCGTGCTCGCGGCCGTGAAGAAGGACCGCCCCGGCGACTACGTCCCCATGTTCGTCGTCACCACGGCCAGCGCGTTCCCGGGCTATCTCGCGGCGCTCGTGCTGGTGCTGATCCTCTCCTCCTGGCTGCGACTCGTCCCCACCGGGGGATGGGGGGATGTCGACAACGCCGTCATCCCGATCCTCGCGCTCGCCGTAGGTCCCACCGCGATCCTCGCCCGCTACGTCAGATCTTCGATGCTCGAATCGCTCCGCGAGGAATACGTGGTCGCGGCGATCGCGAAGGGCGGCCGACCCTCCGTGGTACTGGTCAAGCACGCGCTGCGCAACTCGCTCATCCCCGTCGTGACCGTCGTCGGCCCGCTCTTTGCCGGCCTCGCCACCGGGACCGTCTTCATCGAGGCGCTCATGGGCATCCCCGGCCTCGGGATGTTCTTCACGGTCGCCGCGCGGACCCGCGACATCCCACTCCTGATGGGCACCACCCTCTTCTTCGCGCTCGTGCTCGTGCTGACGAACTTCATCGTCGACCTCTTGTACGGGGTGATCGACCCGCGCATCCGCCACGCGGGTCCCCTCTCCTCCACTCGGAAGATGCGCGCCGCGATCAGGCGAGCCGCTCAGGGAGAGCAACCGACCGATCTCGCGAGAGGGATGAGCATTTGAGCGCGTTGACCGATCGCAGCCGCCCCACGTCCCCGGTGGTGGCGCAGAGCGAGGCGGCGCGTGCCTGGAACCGGTTCCGGCGCAACGGGTTCGCCGTCTTCGGGCTCGGGCTCGTCGTCGTGCTCGTCGTGCTCGCAGTCCTCGCCCCGCTCATCGCGCCTTACGGCTATGCCGAGCAGGACCTGGCCTCGCGACTGCTTCCGCCGTTCTCGGAGGGCCACCTGTTCGGGACCGACGTGCTCGGTCGCGACCTTCTCTCCCGGCAGCTCTACAGCCTGAGCACCGCGCTGACGATCGGATTCTCGGCCGAGCTCGGCGCGCTGCTGATCGCCCTCGTGATCGGCATGATCGCCGGCTACCGGGGTGGGCGCGTGGACCAAGCCCTCATGGCGCTCACCGACATCATGTACGCGTTCCCGGCGTACCTCTTCACGGTGCTCGTGGTCGTGATCCTCGGTCGCGAGACCTACGCCATCATCATCGCGATCGCCGTCACCTCGTGGGTGACCCAGGCGCGACTCGTGCGAGCTCAAGTGCTCAAGGTGAAGAACTTCGAGTTCGTCGAGGCCGCCCGCGCGTTCGGAGCTCGCGGCAGCGTCATCGCCACGCGGTACATCCTCCCCAACGCGGTCGGTCCCCTGCTCGTCACGACCAGCTTCGGGATCCCCGCGGCGATCATGGCGGAATCGGGGCTGGCGATCCTCGGTCTCGGCGTCGCCCCACCGACACCGTCGTGGGGCGGGATGATCGTCGAGGGCTACCGGTACGCCCTCACCGCCCCGTACCTCATCGCCGCGCCGCTCCTGCTCTTCGCCATCACGATGCTCGCGTTCACGTGGCTCGGCGACGGGTTGCGCGACGCGTTCGATGCCAACGAGGAGGATGCCGCGTGAGCCCGCTGCTCGAGGTGAGCGACCTGCGGGTCGCCTTCCGGAACCGTGGCCGCGCGCCCGTCGAGGTTGTCAAGGGCATCTCGTTCGGACTCGATCGCGGCGCGGCGCTCGCCGTCGTCGGCGAGTCGGGCTCCGGCAAGACCGTCGCGATGCGATCGCTGCTTGGCCTCCTGCCGGCGACCGCCGACGTGACGGGCTCGGCCCGGTTCGACGGTGTCGACCTCGTCGGCCTTGACGAGCCCGGGCTGCGGCAGGTGCGCGGCAAGCGCATCGGCATGGTCTTCCAGAACGCGATGCAGGCGCTCAACCCCACCATCAAGCTGCGGACCCAGCTCACCGAACACCTGCGCTGGCACCGGCTGTGTGCGGCCGACGAGGCGGTCGAGCGAGCCATCCGGGCCCTCGACCGCGTCGGCATCCCGGAGCCCGAGAAGCGCATCAATTGGTACCCCTTCCAGTTCTCGGGAGGAATGCGGCAGCGGGCCATGATCGCGATGGCCCTCGTCACCGAGCCCGACATCCTGATCGCCGACGAGCCGACCACGGCACTCGACGTCACCATCCAGCGGCAGGTGCTCGACCTCCTTCGCGACCTGCGTGGCGACGGCCTCACGATGGCGTTCATCACCCACGATCTCGGCGCGGCGCGCTACGTCTGCGACGACATCGTCGTCATGCGCCATGGCGAGATCGTGGAGGCGAACACGATGGCCGGGTTCCTCTCGGGCGCCGAGCATCCGTACTCGAGGCAGCTGCTCGCGGCATCCGTCGAGATCGAGACAACCGCCGACGAGGCGCGGGCGACCCAGGGGGGCTCGGACGTGCCGCTCCTCGAAGCCCGCGCGCTCACCAAATCGTTCTCGTCGTCGGTCCCGCCCGCGGTCGACGGGGTCGATCTCGTCGTGCGCGAGGGCGAGACGGTGGGCATCGTCGGGGAGTCGGGCTCCGGCAAGTCGACCCTCGCGCGTCTGCTCATGAATCTCACCCCGGCGACCGACGGGACGGTGCTCTGGAATGGGCTCCCCCTCGCGAAGCTGTCCCGAGCAGAGCAGCGCGATGCGCGCAAGTCGATGCAGATGGTGTTCCAGAACCCGCTGGGCTCGCTCCTGCCCCAGCTCACGGTGGCCGACAACGTCAGCGAGCCGCTGCGCGTTCACGGAATCGGCACCGCGAAGAGCAGGTTCGACTCGGCGGTCGAGATCCTCGACGCTGTCGGCATTGCGGCGGAGCGCGCACGCTCCTACCCGCGCCAGTTCTCCGGCGGGCAACAGCAGCGGGTCGCGATCGCGCGAGCCCTCGCCCTCTCGCCGTCGCTGCTGGTCTGCGACGAACCGACCTCGGCACTCGACGTCTCGATCCAGGGTCAGATCCTCGAACTGCTCCAGCGCCTCCAGCAGCAGGAACGATTCGCGATGGTCTTCATCACCCACAACCTCGCCGTCGCCCAACGCCTCTGCGATCGGATCGTCGTGATGCGCGCCGGCCGCGTGGTGGAGAGCGGCCCGACCGCGGAAGTCTTCGAGCGACCCCAGCACGCCTACACCCGAGCGCTGCTCGCCGCCGTGCTGCCGATCACGCGCGACGCCAGTCCGTCGGAGGTGGTCGCGTGACCGCCCCGCGGATCCGCGACGTGCGGCGGCACACGCTGCACGTCCCGTTCACCGAGCGCTCCGCGCCGTGGAATTCGCTGCTCGTGGGCCAATGGGCGATCGTCGAGGTCATCGAGGTTCGCACCGACGATCCGTCGGTCGTCGGCTGGGGCGAGTCGGTGCCCGCCTACACCTCGGACCGGGTACCGGACGCGCAACTCGAGCGCCTCGTCGGCGCCAACCCGGCCGACCACCTCTGGGATCCCTCGCTCGGCATGGGTCTGCAGATGGCGCTGTTCGACGCGGTCGGCAAGGCGCTCGAGGTGCCGATGGCGCGGCTGCTGAACCTTCCGGTCGTGCGGTCGAGTGCGCCCATCGCGTGGTGGAGCACGAAGATGCCACCCGACGTGCTCGCAGGCGAGGCTCGTGACGCCGTTGCGGCGGGGTACCTCGCTCACAAGTTCAAGGCCCGCCCGTGGTTCGACCCGATCGCGCAGGTGGAGGCGATCTCCGCCGTGACCCCCGACGAGTACCGGCTCGACATCGACTGGAACAGGATGCTGCTCGACCGCCCGACGGCGCTCGGGCTGCTCCGCAAGCTCGACGATCACCCGAAGGTCGGCCTGTTTGAGGCCCCCATGTCCGACGGCCGATTCGACGACTACCGCCTGCTGCGCGAGCAGCTGCGACATCCCGTCGTCGAGCACTTCGACCAGGGGCCGTTCGCTCCGGGCGCTCTGGCCCACTCGTATGACGGTTACGTCTTCTCGCCCAACACCCAGGGGAACGGCGTCGGGGGACTCCTGCGGCAGGTCCTCCTCGCGGAAGCGTTCGGCAAGAGCGGGTGGCTGCAGATGGTCGGCACGGGGATCACGACGGCATTCACCCTGCAGGTGACCTCGGTCGCGCCTGCCGCGCGCTGGCCGCTCGTGACCGCCATGAACATCTACACCGACGATCTGATCTGCGAGCCGATCCGCATCGCCGGCGGTCAGGCCTTCGTTCCGGACGGTCCGGGACTCGGCGTCGACGTCGACGTCGAGGTGCTCGATCGCTACGCCGTGCCGTTCGGGCACCGGATCGAGTATCCCCGTCGCATCCTGACGCTCTCCCTTCCGGGCGACCGCCGTCGTGACTACGCGACCATCGGCCAGCTCTGGCGGGACTGCCGTGTTCACGGCAACGTCCCGCTGACCGGCGAGGGCGCCGCCCTCGAAGTACGGGACGACGACGGGAGCGCGGCGTTCGATGCCGCCTACCGCGAACTCGAGGGGGCGCCGCGATGGCGCTAACCCTCACCGACGAGAAGGAGGATGCCGTGACGACGGGCGAGGGGGCGACCCGCGATCGACGAGCGGAAGCGCGCGTACTCCTGCGATCGTCGTGGCAGATGGCGAACATCGGCGATATGGCGCACGCTCCCTCGGCGATCGGACTCTTCGACCGTCTCGCGCCGGACCTCGACTTCGTGCTGTGGGCGCGCCGCATCTCGGACGATGAGCGCGCCACCCTCCAACGCTGGTATCCGGGTCTGCGGGTCATCACGGGAGAGCTCGACGAACTGGGTCGCGCGAGTACGTCCGAGCTGGCTGAGGAGCTCGCCCGCTGCGACTTCCTCCTGCACGGTTCAGGCCGGCTCCTCGCCGGCGAGCCGGATGTCCGGCGCTGGGCGGCGGCCACCGGCAAGCCCTACGGGTTCTTCGGAATCTCGGTCGATCCGCTCACGCCGACGTACGCGTCGACCCTCGACGACATGGCGCGAGTGGTCGCCGGGTTGACCCCCGCCTTCATGAGCCTGGAGCAGAAGACGCTCGTCGAGCACGCCGAGTTCGTCTATTGCCGGGACTCGATCTCGGTCGCCTACCTGCACGCACAGGGGATTCCGGCGGCACGCCTCGGACCCGACGCGGTCTTCGCCTTCGACCCGCCCGAGAACTCCGACGCGGACG
Source organism: Pseudolysinimonas sp. (assembly GCF_057350545.1). Taxonomy (NCBI): domain Bacteria; kingdom Bacillati; phylum Actinomycetota; class Actinomycetes; order Micrococcales; family Microbacteriaceae; genus Pseudolysinimonas; species Pseudolysinimonas sp. The sequence goes on from NZ_JBMRCP010000104.1 coordinate 14,726, forward strand.
CCTTCCGTCGCTCACACGGTCTCGAGGCCGACGGCTACGTCTGCGTCGTGCCGCGACTGCGCTATACCCCGTACCACGCGATGCTCGGCACGTGGGCGGGTCAGCCCGAGCAGCTCCGCGACGCGATCAACGCGGTCGCGGCCGAGCATGAGCTCGGAGTGCTCGGCGACCTCATCACGAGAGTGGTGCGCGAGCGTGGAATCAGGGTGCTGCTGTGTCCGGAGATGAGCTACGCCGACCAGCTCGGCGCCGACATCGCCGCGTCGCTCCCCGACGACGTGCGCCCCTCGGTGGTCGCGATGACGGGATTCTGGACTCCCGCGGAGGCGACCGCCGTCTTCGCCGGGGCCGCGGTCGTCGTGAGCATGGAGTGCCATTCGCCGATCCTCGCCGGGCGGGTCGGCGTCCCGGCCCTCTATCTCCGGCAGCCCACCGACACGATCAAGGGGCGGATGTGGGCAGACCTCGGGATGCCCGACCGCATCCTCGAACTCGTCGGTGCCACGGGCGAGGATGCGATGCGCCTCACCTCGGCACTGCTCGACGGCACCGTGCCACGGACGGAGACCCGGCGCCTCGCGCGGGCCGCCGAGCAGCTCCTCGAGGAGCTCACCGTTCTCGCCGCGGACCGGATCCGCGCGGCGGTCCTCGCGTGAGGCTCCTCGTCGTCGGCGGCGCGGGAAAGGTCGGAGGCATCCTCGTGCCGCAGCTCGCGAGCGACCACGAGATCACGGTGCTCGATCGGTTCCCGTCACCCGGCCCGGTGCGTCACGTGGCGACCGACATCACGGAGCCGGCGGCGTGGGACCGTCTCGACCCAGTCGACGGCCTCGTGTTCCTGGCGATGGCGCGGCCCGGCCACGACGCCGCGGCGGCAGCCGCGCAACTCCGCGTCCAGGTCGTGGGCCTGTATCTGGGGCTCGACTGGGCGGCGAGGTCGGGTGCCCGAACCGCCGTCTACGCGAGCAGTCTGACGGTCTTCGCGACCCCGCCCGGCGAGCACTACCCGCCGAACGACGCCCCGCCGGATGCGACTGCTCCCTACGGACTCGCCAAGCGCTGCGGTGAGGAGGTCGCGCGTGCCGCCGCCGAGCGATCCGGGATGACGGTGACGGCGCTCCGGCTCGCGCATCCCGCCACCGACGACGAGTGGGCGGGTGCTGGGCGGACGCCTCTCTACGGCACGGCGACGTCGCCCGGCGACCTCGGCCGCGCCTTCTCGCTCGCGCTCGCCCGCACCGGCGGCTTCGCCGCCGTGCCGGTGAGCGGCGACGCCGAGAACAGATACGTCGATCTCGCTCCCACGCGCGCACTGCTCGGGTGGGAGCCCCAGGATCGCCTGGCGGCGGAACGTGCGTGGCCGGTGCGCGCATGAGCTCGGCCGTGCATCTCGCCCAGCTCAGCACCGTCGAGGCTCGCGAGCATCTCGCGCGGGCCCGCGTCGGCATCGTGCCGGTCGGCGCGATCGAGCAGCACGGGCCGCACCTCGCTCTCGAGACGGATGCGCGCATCGCCGCCGAGTTCGCCGTTCGACTGGCGAGCGATCTCGGCGACCAGGCGGTGCTCTGTCCTCTTCAGCCCTACGGCATCTCGGATCATCATCAGGGCTTCGCCGGCACCATCACCGTCCGGGCGACGACGTTCATCGAACTGATGCTCGACGTGGTCTCGTCACTCCAGAGGAATGGGCTCGACCGCGTCGTGATCGTCAACGGCCACGGCGGGAACATGCCCGCGCTGAGCATCTTGTCGAGCCGCGCGCGCACCGAGCTGGCGCTACCGGTCGCCACGCTCATGTGGGCCCGCCTCGCGAGCGATGTCATCGCCGACGGATCCGCCGGTCAGGAGCGCGGCCACGCGTGCGAGAGCGAGACCTCCCTCGCGATGGCGCTCGCCCCGCCGCTCCTCCGCCCCGCCGAGCTCCCGGAGCCGGAGTTCCGCGATGTCGTCCCCCGAGACGCGCGACCACCCCGCGGGTTCGTCGACCTCTCCGTCGACTTCGGGGAGTTGACCGCGAACGGGGTCTGGGGACGCCCCCGCGCCTCGTCGACCGAGTTCGGCGAGCGCATCCTCACGACGGCGCTCGAGCGAGCGCTGCGCTTCACGCGCGAGTTCATCGGCGATGCACCTGCCGTCCGTTGACCGGCGACGGGGCCTAGAGCTGAACGCGCAGAGCGCGCGCGACGTCGAGCGCGCCCGTCGCGAGCGCGTCGACGACCCGGCGCTGGAGCTCGGGGGTCACGCGGGCCGTCGGGATCGCACAGCTGAGAGCATCCACCGCCGGCCCGTCGGCACGCGGGATCACGACCGCGATGCAGCACAGCCCCGGGGTGCTCTGGCCCTGCTCGATCGCCCAACCGCGCGATCGCGTCTCCTCGAGGCGCTCCCGCAAGGCGTCACGGTCGGTGATCGTTTCGGGCGTCAGCGCGGCGAGCTCTGCGGGCAGGAGCGCGTCGATCTCGTCCCAGTCGCGCTCGGCGAGCAGCGCCTGACCCAGGGCCGTCGCGTGGGTCGGAAGCCGGCGCCCGATGCGGGATCCCACTCGGAGGTGGTGCTGGGTCTCGCGGCTCGCGAGGTAGAGGATCGACTCGCCGTCGAGTCGTGCGAGGTGAACCGTCTCGTCGAGCTCGCGCCGAAGGTCGGTCAGCACGGGACCCGACAGCGCGACGACGGGGTCGCGATCGAGGTACTGGGTTCCGACCCGGAGGGCGCGCAGTCCGACGCTGTAGGTGTGGCCGCGGTCGCGCGACTCGATCCAGCCGAGAACCCGCAGGGTCGCGAGAAGGCCCGACAGGCTCGACTTCGGCACCGCGAGACGCTTCTGGATCTCGGTGAAGGTGAGTGCGCGGTCGCTGTCGGCGAGCAGCTCGAGCAGCTGAATGGTGCGATCGGCGGACTTGATCCGCGCTCCGACGAGCTCCTTCGCCGGGCCTGGCTCAGCCACAGGATCCGCCATGACTCCCCACCTTATCTGCGATTCGTTGACATGCCCCCGGGCACGCCCTAGGCTGCCCCCTGTTCTGCAGTGTGATCACTGTTCAAGTATACGAACATCCGATGACTCGAAAGGAATCGCAGTGAAGAAGACCCTGCGCATGTCGGCCGTGGCCGGCATGCTCCTGGCCGGCACGCTCGCGCTGACCAGTTGCACCACGGTCGAGCCGACGGTCGACCCCAACGTCGAGCAGATCCTCCGTCAGGGCTCCGGTCCGATCAGCAACCTCGACCCCCAGTTCCGCACCGGTGCGGGCGGCGGGCACATCATGCTCGCCGGGCTGCTCGAGGGCCTCGTGGTCGTCGAGCCCGGCGGCGAGGTGACGCCCGGCGTCGCGGCATCGTGGGAAGTCTCCGACGACGGCCTGACGTACACGTTCACCCTCAACCCCGACGCCCACTGGTCGAACGGCGACACCGTCGTCGCCGAGGACTTCGTCTGGAACTGGCAGCGCCTCCTCACGCCGGTGACCGGGGGCGGCGAAGCGCGGGCCTACGAGGCGCAGCTGGGTGTCGTCGGCGCGTCCGCCTACCTCGCCGGCTCGACCGACGACTTCTCGACCGTCGGCGTCAAGGCCCTCGACGACGAGACCGTCGAGTTCACTCTCGCGAAGCCCAACCCCGACTTCCTCACGATGCTCGGCCTGCATTGGGGCCTTCCGCTCCACCCCGCGACCGTTGAGGCGCATCCTGACGACTGGTCGACGCCGGAGAACTGGGTGGGCAACGGCGCCTACGTGCTCGACGACTTCCGGATCAACTCGGGTGCGACCCTCGTGCGCAACGAGGAGTACTGGAACACCGACGAGTACTTCCTCGACACGTGGGAGTTCCGCTTCTCGGACGGCGGTGACACCGCGCAGATCCTCGCCTTCCAGGGGGATGAGATCGACATCCTCCGCGTGGAATCCGACCTGTCGGCGGTGACGGCCGACCCGGAGCTCCTCGGACAGCTCGTCTCCGCGCCCGCGAACCAGATCCGCAGCCTCCAGCTCATGTCGAGCAAGAACGAGGCGCTGCAGGACCCCCGCGTCCGCGAAGCGCTCTCGCTCGCGATCGACCGTGAGGCGCTTGCAGCGCTCCAGGCGCCGGACGTGGCCGGGACGAGTCTCGTGCCCGACGCCGTACCCGGCTACGAGGAGGTCGACCAGACGGGCTTCGACCCCGACCGTGCGCGCGAGCTCCTCGAGGACGCCGGTTACTCGGACGGTGAGGGAATGCCGACCGTCACGATCCTCACCAGCCAGGCCGCCCCGTTCCTCGAGGCCATCGGCGAGATGTGGCGCACGGAGCTCGGCGTCGAGTTCTCGCTCGACGTCGTGGAGGCGGGCGTGTACGTGCAGAAGCGCGCGCAGCTCCACGAGGCTGACTACGCCGGCTTCTACTACATCAACTACTCGGTCACGCCGGCGACGGCCTACAGGGCGGCGACGAGCGCGTCGGGTCAGCGGTGGAACACCTTCCTCCTCGATGCGGACGCGACCGCGGAGTACAAGGCCGTCAACGCGGATGCGACGCTCGCCGCCGCGGACAAGGCGAAGGCCCTGGCCGCGATCCTCGCGGAGGAGTCTCCCGCGGAGTACCTCGAGTACCTCGAGCTGCTCGCGGAGGCGGAGGAACTCCCCGCCGGCGCCGAGCAGGACGAGGCGCTGCTCGAGGCGGCCTCCGCACTCGAGGCGGCGTACGCCCGCATCCCGGTGCTGTGGGGCGGCTACAACCTCATCGTGAACCCCCGCGTCGTCGGCCTGAGCCCCTGGGCCACGAGCACCGTGTTCTCCACGAAGGGCGTGCACATCATCGCCGACTAGATCGGACCCTCGGGTCGCCCGCGTCGCCGACGAACTCGGCGGCGCGGGTGGCCCCCGCACGACAGCCCCAGGACACACGAATCAAGGGATCGACGATGTCGACAGTCGAGTTCGGAACGACCGGACCGCTCTTCTTCCCCGTCACGCCGTTCGCGGCCGACGGCTCCTTCAACCCTGCGCTCCACGAGCGCCTCGTCGCTGACGGCGTGGCCGCCGGAGCGAGCGCCGTATTCGCGGCGTGCGGAACCGGTGAGTTCCACGCACTCAGCAACAGCGAGCACACCGACATCCTGCGCGTGACCCGCGGGGCGGTTCCGTCCTCGGTGCCGGTGTTCGCGGGCGTCGGCGGTGCACTCGGAGCGGTCAAGGACCAACTCGCCGGCGCCGAGCGTGCCGGGGTCGACGGTCTCCTGCTCATGCCCCCCTACCTCGTCGGAGGTCCGCAGTCCGGTCTGATCGCATACGTTCGCGAGATCGCTGCCTCGACGGAACTCCCGATCGTCGTCTACAGCCGCGACAACGGTGTCTTCGCACCGTCGTCACTTCCCAGTCTCACCGCGATCCCCAACGTCATCGGATACAAGGACGGTGTCGGAGACCTCGAGTCGATCGGCTGGGCGACACGGATCGCGCGGCGCTCGGCCTCGGAGAGCGGCCGCGAGTTCTGGTTCTTCAACGGCTTGCCGGCGGCCGAGACGACCATGAACGCTTACGCGGGGGTCGGGATCGACCTCTACTCATCATCGGCCTTCTCGTTCGCTCCCGAGATCTCCCAGGGCTTCTACCGCGCCTTCACCTCCGGCGACACCGCGACGGTGCAGGAGCTCTTGGACACGTTCTACTTCCCGCTCGCGGAGGTACGCAGCCGGGTGCCCGGCTATGCGGTCGCGCTGGTCAAAGCCGGCCTCCGGCTGCGTGGAATCGACGCCGGCGCCGTGCGCCCGCCGTTGGTCGACCCTGCTCCCGCGGACGTCGCCGACATGCGAAGGATCCTCGACGCGGGCCTGGCGGCCGTCGGCGCGGCCGACCGCGAGCTCGCCGTCGCCGCGGGGTCGTGACCGAGTCCCCCCAGGAGCCGACAAGGATCGGCTATGTCTTCCCCTGGGACGTCGTCGGCGACCCGGCCGCGCTCGACCGCTGGCAGGAGCGGGGAATCGACCGTCTCGCCATCGCGGCGAGCTATCACGAGACGCGCGCGGCGACGCCGCTGCACCCCCGACACCTCTTCGTGGATGCCGCGCACGCCGCCTTCTACGGACGTCGCGCCCCGTGGGCTGGCCTGTTGAAGCCGGTCTATCCGCGCTGGATCGAGGAGGATGCCTTCGGCCGCGCCCGGGACGCAGCGCGGGCCGCGGGGTTCTCGGTCGCGGCCTGGACGGTGCTCACCCATCACGACGTGCTCGGCGCCCGTCATCCCGACCTCTGCGTGGTCTCCGCCTGGGGGGATCGCTATCCGTGGGCGCTCTGCCCGAGCTCAGCGGCGATCGTCGAGTACTGCTCGTCGTTGGTCCGGGAGGTCGTCGCCGCGGGATCACTGGACGGCCTCGTCCTCGAATCCGCCGGCCCGATGGGAGTCGACCACCGCGGCGCGTACGACAAGACGGATCTCACGGGCTGGACGGCGCGCGACCGGGCACTCCTGTCGCTGTGCTTCTGCTCAGCCTGCGGCGATGCCTACCGAGCGGGGGGCCTCGATCCCGTCTCGCTCGCCGACGGCGTTCGCGCCACCTTGGGCCGCGCAGCATCCGCGCTCGATCACGCCGCCGCCATCGACCGCGCGTTCGCCGTGAGGCTCGAAAGTTCGGGCGCCCTGGTGGTCGAGACCGTCGCCGCCGCGCACGAGGCGGCGCCCGGCCTCCGGGTCGCGATGCACGTGGGCGCCGACCCGACGTCCGCCGGGCCGTTCCCTCCGCTGCACCCCGCTGCCGCATCCTCGCTCGACACCCTCGTCGCGTCGGGCTGGGACCCACCGGCGGCCGCCGGCAACCTCGCGGCCCTTCGCGACCTGGCCCCGGATGCCGCCCTCGGGCTCTACGTGCGCCCGGAGTTCCCGGCCCACCTCATCGCGACGCTCGAGCCCGCCCCGTCGGAGCTCCACCTCTATCACCTCGGACTCAGCGGCCAGGCGGAGCTCGAGGCGCTCTCCCAGCTGGGGCGGGTGCGATGACGACCACGGCATCCGCCCTCTTCGTCGCCGGCGAAGACACTCTGATGCGACTCACGGCCGACGGCGAGAGGTGGGCCGCACCGACGAGCCTCGAGCTCGAGGGGCGGATCATGGCGTTGGCTCTGACCCGCCGCGACGACGAGACGCTCGTGCATCTCGCGAGCACGGCCCGCGACGGCCGCTTGTTGTCGGTGCGATCGCGCGACGACGGCTTGGAACTCGCGGGGGACGTCGCCGCCGGCGGCCTGCTGCCCTGCTCGATCGCGGTCTCGCCCACGAGGCGTCACCTCGCCGTGGCGAACTACCGGTCCGGGTCGATCGGCATTCACGCCCTCGACGATCGAGGCCTGCCGGGGGAGGCGGAGCACGTGCATCCCGGGGCGGGATCCGGCCCCGATCCGCGGCGTCAGGACGGCCCGCACCCGCACGCCGTACTCGTGCGCGGCACCGAGCTCATCACCGTCGACCTCGGCGCCGATGCGATCACCCGGCACGAGTGGTCGTCTGACGGGAGCCTCATCGAGCGCTCCCGGGCCGCCGCCGCCGCGGGGTCCGGCCCCCGGCACGCCGCCCTGGTCGGCGAAAGCTGGCTCGTCTCCGCCGACGAGCTCGGCGCGTCGGTGAGCCTCTTCCGCCTCGACCCGCGCGATCCCGTCGGCGAGCTGGTCGACAGGCTGAGCCTCCCCCGCGTTCCCGGCGAGGCGGCGCGCGACTACCCGTCGGATGTCGTCGTCGTCGGGGAGCACGTCTACGTCGCGACCCGCGGCGCCGGCGTGATCACCCAGCTCGCCATCGGCGCGGGGCGGCTCGTCGCCGTCGATGAGGTCGCGTCGGGACGCTGGCCCCTGAAGCTCGTCCACGCTCGCGGGCGCCTGTACTGCGCCGCGCGCGACGACGGCGTGGTCGTCGGGTGGACCGTCGACGGACACACCGGTCGCCTCAGCGGCCGGCACAGCGTCATCGAGCTCGAACGTCCCGTCTGGGTGGCGGCGTGCTGACCTATAAAGACAAGGAGACACACGTGGCCGAGACCTCTGCGGAGAGCCTGATCGGTTCGTGGCCGGAATCGCTCGCGGCGTGGGAGCGCGCGAAACGCACGCTCGGCGGCGGCGTTTCGACGGGACTCCGCGCAGCGATGAAACCGCATCCCCTCTCGTTCGTGGGAGGCGCCGGCTCGCGCCTGACCGATGTCGACGGCAACGACTACCTCGACTACGTGCTCGGCTGGGGCCCCGTCATCCTGGGTCACGGTGCTCCGGCGATCGTCGAGGCGGTCGCCGCTCAACTCCCGCGGGGGGCCACCTACGGCAGCGGTCACGAGTACGAGTACCGCGTGTCGGAGAGGATCGTCGCCGCGATCCCCGGCGTCGACAAGGTGCTCTACTCCAACACCGGGTCCGAGGCGTTCCAGATCGCGCTCCGCCTCGCCCGTGCTGCCACCGGACGCCAGCGGTTCGTGAAGTTCGCCGGGCATTACCACGGCTGGACCGATCCTGCGCTCGTCGGCTACCGGCCGGATTCCTCCGGCGCGCTCGACGTCCCGGGGACGCGCGGCCAGAGCGAGACGTCGGTCGGCGACGTGGTGATCGCGCCGTGGGGCGACCTCGACGCGGCGCGCACGGTGCTCGCCGACGCGGCGGACATCGCAGCGGTGTTCCTCGAGCCCGTGCTCTGCAACTCAGGCGTCATCGCGCCCCCGCCGGGCTACCTCGAGGAGCTGCGTCGCCTGTGCAGCGAGGCGGGAGTCGTCCTCGTGTTCGACGAGGTGATCACCGGCTTCCGGATGGCCGCCGGTGGCGCGACCGAGCGCTACGGGGTCACCCCCGACCTCGTGATCCTGGCGAAGGCAATCGCGGGCGGCTTCTCGCTCGCCGCCGTCGGCGGTCGGGCCGATCTCATCGATCTCACCGGTAACGGTGTCGTGCACGCCGGAACCTACAACGGCAACCCCGTCGTGCTCGCGGCAGCGGACGCGACGCTCCGCGAACTCTCCCGTGCGGGTACCTACGAACGTCTCGAGGCCGCCGCCTCGGCCCTCGCGGCGGGGTTCCGCACCGCGATCGCCGAGGCGGAGGTCGTCATGGCCGTCAATCAGGTCGGGCCGGTCGTCCAAGTCGGTCCCGGCGTCGCGGCGATCTCGACCTTCGACGACTTCCTCCGCATCGATCAAGGTGCGTACGACCGCCTCACCGTCGAGCTGCTCCGCCGCGGGATCTTCGTGATGCCGGGCGGGCGGTGGTACCTCTCCACCGCGCACTCGGAGGTAGACGTCGATCACACGGTCTCGGCATTCCGGAACGCACTCGCCGCGTGGATCGAGCCGACGCGATGACCACGGCAGACGAACGCCTCGTGCAGATCCTCGCGATCCCCCCGGCGCCGGGTCGCCCGGACTCGCCGATCCAAGGGGTCCTCCTCGACGGCGACACCGCCTACGTCTCGGGTGTCGTCGCGTTCCGGGGCGCCGAGCGCCCGGCCCCCGCGAAGGTCGGCCGCGACATGACGGTCGCCGACGCCCGTGTGCAGGCTGGCCTAGCGGCGGCGAATGGCCTCCACCGCCTCGCGTCGGCCATCGGCTCGCTCGCGAACGTCGAGCAGATGCTGAAGCTCACGGTGTTCGTCAACGCCACGGAGGATCTGGTCGATCAGCCCGAGGTCGCGCACGGCGCGAGCGAGGTGCTCCTGCAGGTGCTCGGCGAACGCGGGCGGCACGCCCGCTCGGCGATCGGCTGCGCCAGTCTCCCCCTCGGCGCCCCGGTCGAAGTGGAGATGATCGCGAGGGTGCGGCGATGAGGATCGCGCTTGCGGGGATGGCGCTCGAAGCGAACTCCTTCGCCTCGACACAGGCGACGCTCGCGATCTGGCAGGCGCGCGGGATTCTCGACGGCGAGCGCATCCGAGACGAACACGCCACCGCGGCGACCATCATCGCCGGGTATCTCGCGGCCGAGAGCGAGGCCTCCGACGTCGAGCTCGTGCCGTTGGTCTCCGCTCGTCTGCTCGCGACGGGCGTGGCGACGGCGGACGCGTTCGAGCACATCGCCGGTCGAATCGTCGCGGCCGTACGCGAGGGTGGACCCTGGGACGGGGTGCTGCTCGCACAGCATGGCGCGATGATCGCGGACGGGCAGCTGGATGCCGACGGCGAGCTCGTGCGACGGGTTCGCGCGGTCGTCGGTCCGGATGTGCCGATCGGGGTGACGCTCGACCTGCACGCGAACGTCTCCGAGCGACTGGTCGCGGAGGTGGACGTGCTGACGGTCTACCAGACCAACCCGCACATCGACGCGGCGGAACAGGGCCTCGCCTGCGCGCGGCTGCTCATCCGCACGATCCGGGGTGAGGTGCGCCCGGCGCTCGCGCTCGCGCGCGTGCCGATCGCGATCGACATCCTTCGGCAGGGCACGGACGACGAGCCGATGCGCGGGCTCCTCGCGCGGGCTGGCGAGGTGGCGGGCTGGGAAGACGTGCTGTCGGTGAGCCTCGTCGAGGGGTTCCCCTGGGGGGACACACCGCAGATGGGTGCGAGCGTGGTCGCCATCGCCGATGGCCGCCCCGACGTCGCGGCACGGGCGGCGGAGTCCCTGGCCGCCGACCTGTGGTCGGCCCGGGCGGAGCTGATCGGCGACGCCCCGGGTGCAGAGGACGCCCTCCGCCTCGCGCTCGCCGAGCCGACCGGTCCGGTGGTCGTGCTCGACGTCGGAGACAACGTCGGCGGAGGGAGCGCGGGGGACTCGACACACCTGCTGCATGCCGCGCGTGCGGTCGGCGCGACGGGGGTGGCGATCGCGTTGAGCGATCCCCGCGCGGTCGAGCTCTGCGCGGCTGCGGGCGTCGGCGCTCGCGTCGAGTTGACGGTCGGTGGCCGCACGGATGACATGCACGGCGTCCCCTTTCCGGTGCGCGGCACCGTCATCGCCCTCCACGACGGGCGCTTCGAGGACCCCACGCCGACCCACGGCGGCATCCGCTTCTACGACGTGGGTGCGACCGCCGGCCTCCGGACGGACGACGGCCTCCTCCTCGCGATCCACTCGCGTCCGTCGGGTGCGTTCAGTCGGGAGCAGTTCCGTATCGCCGGCATCCATCCTGAGTCGGCGCGCATCCTCATCGCGAAGGGGGTGCACTCGCCTCGGGCGGCCTTCGAGCCGATCGCCACACGTCTGATCCAGTCGTCGACGCTCGGAGCTACGAGCAACGACCTCGCGTCGTTCCCCTACCGGCACCGTCCGCGGCCGATGTACCCGTTCGAACCGGGCGCGCGGGTCGGGCGCGCGTTCATCCCTCCGCGGAGCGCAGGCTGGTCAGCAGGGCCGTGACTCCCGAGCTGAGGACCCGCACGGCGTGGGCGACGTGATGATCGAGGAATCGCGACGCGGGCGCCGAGACGCTGATGGCGGCGGGGAGCCCGATCCCGATGAGGGGCACCGCGACGCAGCGACCGTCCTCCTCGTTCTCCTCGTCATCGAGGGCGTAGCCGCGCGCACGGGTGACCGCGAGGTCCGCGAGGTAGGCGGATGGGGAGGTGAGGGTGCGAGGTGTGCGGGCCGCCATGCCCTCGGCCTCGAGGATGCCGGTGACGCGGGCGTCGTCGAGGGTCGAGGCGATCGCCTTGCCGAGAGCCGTGCAGTGGAGGGGTTCGCGGTCCTCGAGGCGGGCGGCGAGCCGCACCGTCCTCGGGCTTTCCGCGATCGCGAGGTAGCTCACGACGTGGCCGTCGAGCAAGCCCAGGTTGACGGTCTCGCCGAGCTCGTCGCGGAGCCTCTCGAGAAGAGGCCGGGCATGCTCGGTGAGCGCGCTCAGCCGACTCGACCGCAGGCGCAGCAACGCCGAACCGATCCGCATCCGTCCGGTCACGGTGTCGCGATGCAGGTAGCTGCGTTCCTCGAGCGTCGCGAGGTAGCGGAAGGCGGACGTCTTGGGAAGCTCGACCGCAGCTACGACGTCGGCGAGCGTGACGCCCTCAGGGTGCGTCTGAACCAGGTCGAGGATGTCGCAGACGCGCTCGACGGCCCGGATGGATTCGGGCCTCTCTCCCGTCTCGGGTTCGCGCACCCCTTGACCGTACCCGAGCCGATGGTTCATGATTCGGAACACGTTGTTCCATTTTCTGCCTAGGAGTGCACATGCGTGGAACTGCTGTCGCCGGAACTGTCGTCGCCGTGATGGGGCTCTCCCTGCTCCCCGCGGTTCCCGCGGTCGCCGCGCCCGTCTCGCCCTTCACGCTCGGAGGCCTGATCGAGCTCGGCGCGTGGGTGGCCGACGCCGAGGAGTGGACGACATCCCCGACCGTCGACGGCGACCTCGCCGAAGCGGTCTGGACGACAGGGGCGGTGCTCACCGGCTTCCAGGTCGCCGCGTCGAACGCGACCGCTGCGGAACCGATCTCGTATCGGGTCGGATGGGACGACGACGCGCTGTATCTCGGCGGCACGTTCTCCGAGGAGGAGGCTGCGACCCTTGCGGAGATCGCGGTCGTCCTCGGCGACGAGGACGCCACGTCGGTGCACTACGTGGCGACGGTTCCCGTCGACCCGCAGCGCACGATCGAGGCGGATTGGAACAACCCCGTCGTGCCGCCGGACGGCACGGATCGGATCGATGTCGACGCGGACGCCGAGTTCGGCGACGGCGATCCCGGCGAGATGGTCGTGGAGGTCGAGATCCCCTGGGGGGACCTCGACGTCACGACGCCGACCGCGGGGGACTCGTTCAGCCTGAACGTCGTGCACGTCCACAACCCCGGCGCCGCGCCGATGACGTCGTGGGTGCCGATCGCGCGGACGCGGTACATGGATCGCGACGGCGGCACCGTGAGCTACACCACCAACCTCGTCGACGAGGGCCGGTGGGGCGTGCTCACCCTCTCCGGTCCGACCGGCGGCGACCGCTGGGAGCCGGGCGACCCCGAGCTCGACTTCACAGGCCTCACGCAGAAGGAGCTGACGTTCGATGCGCCCTCACCGGCGCCGTCGGGCTACGAGCTCTCCTGGCGGTCACCCGACGGCGAGTGGGCGGAGCTCGCCAGCCCCGCCGTGTCGAGTTCGAGCGGACGCGTGACCCTCGAACTGCAGCATCCGCCCGTCGCGGTCGACGGTCTGCATCAACTGCGCGTGACCGCGAACGGCTCGCCCGACCGGGTCGGCGTGCTCGCCTTCGACCGCGAGGCTCTCGTCCAGGCTGGTCACGCGGCCCAGGGCTTCTCTGCGTCGCCGCCCGCGCCGACGGTCACCGTGACGCCCGCCGCGGCGTCGCCCGCTGTGCAGGACATCCTCGACCTCATCCCCGATCACAACGGCTTCCGCTTCGTCGGACTGCCGGAATTGCCGGAGCTCTCCCCCGAGGATCAGTTCACCCTCGCGCCCGATGGGCAGAGCATGATCGCGACCCGCACGTCGACGGTCTATCCGAATACGACCTACGCGGAGACCCAGTCGATCACGGCGTATGACAAGGACGGCGATCCCGTCGAGTATCCGTACTACGAGGACGGCGAAGGCAACCGGTTCTTCCTCTCGGCGCACCTCTGGTATCTGCAGCGCCAAGCCGCCCTCACCCAGACGGCTGCGCTCGCCAAAACCGACCCGCTCGGCGCCGCGCGTCTGCTGCACCGGTTCGCTCAGACCGCCCAGGACTATGTGCCGACGACCGACCAGCGCGGCTACAACTTCCCCATGGACGTCGGCGGCGGTGCTCCGTACAACTACTGGGGCGGGATGTGGAACTCGTGGGTCGTCAACGACCTCACCAGCCTCGGCTACCTGCTCGACGCCTACGCCCTCGTGCAGCAGACCGACGCCCTCGCGGTGCTCAGCACCGAGCTCGGCGTCGATGTCGAGGACCTGCTCGTCGAGCAGACTCTTCGTCCCGCGTTCGACTACGTCCTCAGCTACCCCAACACCTACGGCAACCTCACGTATCCGATCTGGAACGCCCTCGCGAAGTTCAGCGTGCTGCTCGGCGAACCCGACCACGTGCATCGCGCGGTCGAGTGGATCGAGACCTTCGTCGAGAGCCGGTTCCTCACCGACGGCACCTTCTACGAGGTCACCACCTCGTATCACAACCAGGCGTACCGCGGACTCGTCGGAGCCCTCGCCACGCTCGAGGGGTACACCGACCCCGCGGGATACGTCTCACCCCGCTCGGGCACCCGGTTCGACGACCTCGACCTCGTCGCACAGTTCCCGGTGCTTTCGCCGGCCTCCCAGTTCGTCGGACGGCTGGTGTATCCGGACGGTCAGACCCTCCCGCTCCAGGACACCTGGGCAGCGAATCGTGCGGCGACGCCCGACTTCGGAGCCGGCGCCCTGCTGTTCCCCTCGGCAGGTCTCGCGCGCACAGCCTCGGGGGGCGGCGTCGATCAGTCGCAGGTCTACCTGCATTACGTGCCGAAGTACGGGCACAATCACCTCGACCCGTTGTCGCTCACCTTCTACGACCAGCGCAGCGAGCTTCTGCCCGACCTCGGGTACACGCACTCCAAGTACTACTACTTCACGACCTCAACCCTCGGCCACAACACCGTGGTCGTCGACGCCGATGACATGGTGATCGACAGCACGTCGAAGCACGGTGGGCAGATCGAGCAGTTCGTTCCCGACGCCGGGTCGATCTCGGTCATGCGCGCCGCCCAGGAAAGCGCCTATCCGCAGACGAGCGAGTACAGCCGCGAGCCGTGGTTCATCGAGTTCCCCGGGTCCGACGACGGATACCTGCTCGACGTGTTCCGGGTCGAGGGTGGCGACCGGCACGAATACACGCTCAACGGCTACGCCGCCGATTCGCGATTCATCACCGACCTCGCCCTCGACGCCTACGGAGATCGGCTGCTGCCCCCGGGCGTCGTCGCGACGGAGGCGTCCGACGCGAGCGAGCGAGGGTCGGCCGAGGGGCACTACCCCGGGTACATCTACGTCACCGACGTCGACGAAGCTGATATCTCCGGCGCCGACACCTATCGGGTCACCGTCGAGAGCACGGCTCCGGACGGCGGCGAGGGCGCGTCGTTGGAGATCTTCGGCCTGCTCGAGGACGGCGCCACCGAGCTCTTCCTCGGGCGCGCACCCTCCATCGCCAACACCCGTGATCTCGGGAGGGATGGCGATCAGATCGACATCCTCGACGACCAGACGATGCCCAAGCTCGTGCTGCGACGCGAGGGGAACGACCTCAGCAGCACCTTCGCGACGGTGCTCGAGGCGCACGACGGGGATGTGGCGGGGGTCGTCGAGGGTGCTGAGAGGCTCGAACTCGACTCCGGGCCGGATCACGCCGTCGCCGTGCAGGTGACGTATGGAGACGTCACCGACATCATCCTCAGCAACTCCGAGGCGCCGGGCACGGCGATGACGGTCGGCGACGTCAGCATGACCGGTGAGCTCGGCTTCATCCGCATCGTCGACGGCGACATCGTCGAGATGCGTCTGATGAACGGCACCTCGCTCAGCAAGGGCGGAGTGGGCATCACCGGGGCGAGTCCGACGGAGGGCGATGTCGTCGACACCCTCCGCGTCGCGGCGGGTGACGCGGAGAACGCGATCATCACGGACGTCCCGGTGTCGTCGTCGGCGATCGGCGAGACCGTCGTCGTCGAGCACCCCGACGGAACGGCGCGCGGCTATCGGATCACCGACGTGACGGCGGACGGCGGCGGGGCGGCTCTTGACCTCGCGGCGCAGGACCCAGGCTTCACGATCGACGGGACCGACTCCGCGCTCGACTTCTACCCGATGACCTCCTGGGTGGGAGACCACACCTTCGGCATCCCAGGGCGCTCGGCTCTCACCGGCACCCCGGTGGCGGACAGTCCGAGCACCGGGACGGTCACCGGGACGGTCGTCGACGGATCGTCGTCGCCGATCGTCGGAGCGACGGTCAGCGTCAGCGGACTCTCCTCGGTCACCGCGACGACGAACGGCTCGGGCGCCTTCACCCTCACGGGCGTGCCGGCAGGTATCCGCCGAGTCGTCGTGAGCGTCGCGGGGTTCGAGACGGTCGTCTCGGATGCCGTGGCGGTCGCCGCGTCCGGCTCGACGGTCGTCGACGTCGAGGTCGCCGCCGAACTGCCGCCGGTGCTGAGCGGGGTCCCGGGTGCCGTCGCCGGGGGCGACGATGTCGCCGCGACGTCGTCGAAGGATGCCAATGTCTACCTCGTGCCGATCGGGACGCCGAAGGACGTGGCGGCCATCACGGCCGCGGCGGCGTCGGGCGGCGATGTGGTGACGGGCGCGGACGCGAACATCGCCGTGCAGCTCTCGACGACCGCACTCGACACCGGGGGCTACCGTGTCTACGCGATCGATGCGCAGGGCGGGATCTCACTCGGCGCCACCGTGCACCTGCTCGACCCCGACCCGGGCGATGTCGACGAGTCCGATCCCACAGTCACTCTGTCGAGCGGCTGGCAGCAGTTCACCAACGTCAGCCACTTCGGGGGAACCTCGCGACGGGCCGACACCGAAGGTGCCTGGGCCGAGCTCCGCTTCTCGGGAAGCGCCGCGCGGATCTATGCGGCAACGACCGCGAATGGCGGGTACGCCGACGTGATCCTGGATGGCGTTCCGATCGGCACCCTCGACAGCTACAGCACGAGCACCCAGTATCAGCAGCTTGTCTTCGATACCGGCAAGCTCGCGTCGGGGGTGCACACCCTTCGCCTCGAACTGACGGGCACCGGACGGCCGGCCTCGGGCGGCACGTTTGTCTCGCTCGACTACATCTCGATCCTCCAGGACGCCGAGTTGCCCCCGGTGCTCAGTGCGGTGGGATCCGGCCCGTACGTCGAGGGAGACAGCATCCCCGCGACGGCCGACGAGTCCGGCACCCTCTACGTGGTTCCCGAGGCCACGGCGGCGAATCTCACCGCTGTCGTCGCCGCCGCCGGTTCGACGGGCGCCGACGCGGTCGCGGTCGCGGCCACGGCGACGACCATCGACACGACCGGACTCGCGACCGGACGGTACGTCGTGTACGCGGCGGATGCCGACGATAACCTCTCGGCGGCCTCGTCCCCGATCGTGGTGCTGGAGCCCGTGACCGGGACCCTTCAGGAGTCGAGCGCGCTCGCGACCTACACCGGCACGTGGGCCGCGATCTCCGGCGGCTCGTACTCCGGGGGCGGGATCAAGCGTGCGCAGAGCACGGGGGCCTCGGTCGAGATCCCGTTCTACGGGTCGTCGGTGCAGGTGATCGGCAGCAAGGCCCCCGCGAACGGGATCGCCGACCTGTATGTCGACGACGTGTTCGTCGCGACCGTCGATACCTACGCCGGGTCCGCGGCATACCAACAGGTCCTCCATCACGTGACGGGACTCACGCTCGGGGCGCACGTCCTGCGCCTCGAAGCGACGTGGACGAAGAACGCTTCAGCGACCAACTACTACGTGAGCCTCGATGCCCTCATTACCGCTGGCTGATCGTCGACCCGTGCTCGGGGTGCTCGGCGGCATGGGCCCGGCCAGCACCGCGGAGTTCCTCGCACGGCTGGTCCGCGCAACGCCTGCGCGCACGGATCAGGAGCACCTCCGGACGCTCGTGTGGTCGGATGTCTCGATCCCCGACCGCTCCGAAGGGCTGCTCGGTCGCGGTGCCGACCCGACGGCGGCGCTCATCGACGGCGTGCGGCGGCTCGTCGACGCGGGCTCGGAGGTGATCGTCATGCCCTGCAACACGGCGCACGCCTACCTCGAACCGATACGAGCGGCAAGCGGCGTCCCCGTGCTGAGCATGGTCGAGGCCGCCTCCGACCAGGCGATTCGCACGATGCCGCCTGGGGCCCGCGCGGGGCTGCTGGCGACGACGGGGACGGTGGTCTCCCGCGTCTATCACGACGCCTTCGCGCAACGCGGCGTCGGAGTGCTCGTGCCGGACAACGAGCAGCAAGAGGCGGTCGCGGCGGCGATCCGTGCGGTCAAAGCAGGCGATGCCGATGGGACGGCCGGCCACGTGTTCGGCAGCGTCGCCGATCGTTTCGCGGCGCGCGGCGCCTCCCACGTGATCGCGGGGTGCACGGAGATCACGCTCGTCCTGCGGCCCGAGCACGCGCAGGTCAGACTCATCGACCCGGTCGACGCCATCATCGAGCGCATCCTCCGTTGGGCCGGGCTCCCGCTCGCGCGCGCGACGGCGTGAGCGCACCGACGCAGTCGCTAGCGGTGTGTGATCTCGTCTTCACCGGCGCACGGGTCATCGACCCGGACTCCGGACTCGACGAAGTGCGCGACGTCGGTCTCATCGGCGACCGGATCGCCGTCGTCTCGCGAGAACCCGTCGCGGGACGGCAGATCGTCGAGGTCGGCGGCCTGGTGCTCGCCCCGGGGTTCATCGATCTGCACAGTCATGCGCAGAACGTCTCCTCGATGAGGATGCAGGCGCTCGACGGAGTCACGACGGCGCTCGATCTCGAGGGCGGGGCACTCTCCGTCGCCGAGGTCCTCGAGGCGGCGGCAGACGAGGGCAGACCACTCAACTTCGGGTACTCGGCCTCGTGGGCGATGGCGCGGATGCGGGTGCTGGACGGGACGCCGGACACCGGCGCCTTCGAGCTCCCGACGCCGCGCGAGTGGGGTGACGGGTGGCGTCGGCCGGCGGACGACGACGAGCTCGCGGGCATCCTCGACCGGCTCGCGATCGAGCTGGCTTCCGGGGCGATCGGCGTGGGTGTGCTGCTGGGCTACGCCCCCGACACGCGTCGCCTGGAGTTCTACCGTGTGGCCCAGTTGGCGGCTGCCGCGGGGTCGGGTACGTTCACCCATTCGCGCAGCAAGAACTTCGACGATCCCGCCACTGCGCTCGAGGGCATCGCCGAGATCATCGGAGTCGCCGCCGGGACGGGCGCACAGATGCATGTCTGTCACCTCAACAGCACGTCGCTGCGAGCCGTCGACGAGGTTGCGCAGCAGTTCGAAGGGGCGCGCGACGCCGGTCTGCCACTCACGACGGAGGTCTATCCCTACGGTGCGGGCATGACGACGGTGACGGCGCCCTTCCTGCACCCCGACAACCTGCCGAGACTCGGGATCACACCGTCACATCTCGAGATCGCGACGACACGCGAGCGCCCGGCATCCGCCCGACGGCTGCTCGATCTCCGCGACGTCCGGCCGGAGCTCACCGTCATCACCCACTACCTTGATGAAGCCGTGGACGACGACCGTCGGTTGCTCGAGCGCGCTCTGCGCATCCCGGGAGCCGCCATCGCGTCCGACGCGATCCCGTTCCAGATGCCCGACGGTCGAGTGGTGCGCGACATGTGGCCGATCCCGCGCGACGCGGTCTCACATCCTCGGAGCAGCGGCACGTTCGCTCGCTCGGTCGGGCCCCTCGTCCGCGACCACCGCCTGTACACGCTGCCGGAGGCGATCGCCCGATGCACCATCGTTCCGGCGCGGATTCTGGAGCGGCTCGTCCCCGCGATGCGTCGCAAAGGAAGGGTGCAGGCAGCGGCGGACGCCGACCTCGTGGTCTTCGACCCTGCTCGAATCAGCGATCGCGCGACCTACGCCGATCCGACGCTGTCGTCGGAGGGCGTGAGACACCTCGTCGTCGGCGGCGAGTTCGTCGTGCGCGACGGACGGGTGCTCGACGCGCGGCCGGGCCGAGCGATCGTCGGGGGCGCCGCATGAGTGTCCGGCCGGAGCGCACGCTGCTGTTCGTCCCGGGCGATCGCCCGGACCGGTTCTCCTCCGCCGCCGAATCCGGGGCCGACCTCGTCGTCATCGACCTCGAGGACGGTGTCGCGGAAGAGTCGAAGGCCGGTGCCCGCGATGCGGCCGCTGAGTGGCTACGGCGGGGGAACCGTGCTGCCGTGCGCGTCGGCGCTCCTGAGTCGGTGGAGCACGCGACCGACGTGCGCGCCGTCGCCGACCTCGCGGCCTGGATCGTCGTCCCGAAGGCGGAGGATCCGGAGTATCTCCACCGTGTGCGCGTCGCGTATCCCGAGGTGCGCATCCTCGCACTTGTGGAGACGGCTCGCGGAGTGCGGAACGCCGACGCCCTCGCGGCATCCGCCGACCGGTTGGCTCTCGGCAACGCCGATCTCGCGGCTGAACTCAACGTCGCCCACGACGACGATCTCGCCTTGCTCTTCGCTCGCTCGACCCTCGTCGCCGCGTCAGCCGCTGCGGGCCTTCAAGCACCCGTCGATGGCGTCACGATCGACCTCGCCGACGACGAAGCCGTGCGTCGGGACTCGGTGCATGCCGCGCGGCTCGGGTTCGGCGGCAGGTTCTGTCTCCACCCGCGTCAGGTTCCGATCGTGCGCGCGGCATTCCAGCCGGGAGCAGACGAACTCGGCTGGGCTCGGACCGTCCTGTCGGGAGCCTCGAGCGGCGCAGCGAGGGTCGGGAACCAGATGATCGACGCGCCGATCATCGCGCGTGCGCGCGCCATCCTCGCGGCGGGCGAGCGGGAGGCGTGACGCCGTCACGACGCCATCCAACCAGCTACGAGCGCTGCGTCTCCGCCTCGACGATCGCGATCTCCGTGGTGGCGAGCTCGCGGTCGGTCGCGGTGCGGCCGTACTGGAGGGTGAGCGGCCACCGGCGCCTCACCCATCGCACGCTCACCTCGCGGGTGCGTACGAAGAACACCACGGCGATGAGCACGGTCACGAAGCCGGCGAGCATCCCCACCCCGAGCGCCCAGCGCGGGCCGAGGGTGTCGGCGACGTAGCCGACGATCGGCGCGCCGACGGGGGTGCCGCCGAGGAAGATCGCGAGGTAGAGCGCCATCACGCGCCCGCGCATCGAGGGCCGCACCGTGGTCTGCACGTAGGCGTTCGCGGTCGCCATCATCGTGAGCGAGCAGAACCCCGTGAAGATCAGCGTCAGGCCGAACACCCAGATGTTGGGCGCGAGGGCGCCCGCGCCGAGGCCGATGCCGAAGCCGAGCCCGGCGATCGCGATCGTGCGCAGTCGCGGACGTTCCCGCCGTGCCGCGAGCAGCGCCCCGGCCACCGACCCGATCGCGAGCACCGACGACAGCACCCCGAAGACGTCGGCGTCGCGATCGAACTCGACGCGCGCCATCGTCGCGAGGAACACCGAGAAGTTGAACCCGAAGGTGCCCATGAGGAACACCATGACCATGACGAGCAGGATGTCGGGCCGGCCCCGCACGTAGCGGAGGCCATCCCGCAGCCCGTTGCCGCGCTTGGGTCTCGAGAACACCTCGAACTCGTTGCGCCGCAGCAGTGCGAGCGCGACGAGCACGCCGACGAACGACGCGGCGTTGATCATGAAGACCCACCCCGACCCGACGGCGGCGACGAGCAGGCCGGCGACGGCGGGGCCGATGAGTCGGGCGACGTTGAACGCCGTCGCGTTGAGCGAGACCGCGTTGGAGAGCTTGTCGGCCGGCACGAGCTCGCTCACGAACGCCTGCCGCACGGGGGCGTCGAACGCGGACACGATGCCGAGGGCGCCGGCGAAGACGAACACCATCCAGAGCTCGACGACTCCGGTGAGGGTCAGGATGCCGAGCCCGAGTCCCAGCGCCGCCATCGTGATCTGGGTGATGAACAGGATGGTGCGCCGGTTGAAGCGGTCGGCGACGAGTCCGGTGAGCGGCACGAGCAGCAGCTGCGGGGCGAAGTTGAGCGCCATCGTGAACCCGACCGCGGTGGCGTCTTCGTCGGTGAGCTGGGTGAGCACGAGCCAGTCCTGGGCGATGCGCTGCATCCACGCCCCGGTGTTGGAGACGAGCGCGCCGCCGAACCAGAGCCGGTAGTTGCGCACGCTCAGCGAGCGGAACATCGCGCTCACGGTGCGAGCAGCTTCCGCAGCAGGGGTGCGGCGGCGAGGAGGGCGTCGCGCTCCGCGGGGTCGAGCGACGCGAGTCGCTGCGAGAACCAGGCCGCGCGTCGCCGCTTGGTCTCGGCGAGCAGGTCGCGGGATGCCGGCGTGAGCTCGACGAGCACCTTGCGGGCGTCGCCGCCCGACTTCGAGCGCGTCACGAACCCGGCGTCTTCGAGGCCGTTGAGCGTGCGATTCATCGACGGCGGCGTGATGTGCTCGAGTGCCGCGAGTTCGCTCGGTGAGAGCGGTCCGCTCAGGTTGAGATGGATGAGCACGGCCAGTTGCGTGTCGCCCATGCTCTCGTCGCTGCGGTTGTTGCGGATGCCGCGGGCGACCTGCTGGATGACGATGCGGAGGTCGTCTTCCGCGCTCCGCCCGTCGTCCGTCACGAGTCGTTAGCCTAGCTCATTAGCCGGGCTAACCGTTGGCTCGCGGTGGGCGTTCTACGATGAGCGCTAGTACAGAGGAGCCCGCATGCCGAGATTCACCGCCACCCGCGACGACGACACCTTCGTCGACGCCGAGGGAATCACCATCCACTACTACGCGTGGCGGGTGGGCAAGCCGAAGGGCGTCGTGCAGATCATCCACGGCGTGGGCGAGTACGCGACACGCTACGAGCACGTCGCCCAGGCGCTCGTCGACGCGGGCTACTCGGTCTACGCGAGCGACTACCGCGGGCACGGTCGCACGGGCGTGCAGCAGTGGGACGGCGACCTCACCAAGCTCGGCCGCCTCGGACCGGGAGGCGTGCGCGCGACCCTCGCGGGCATCCGGCAGCTCACCGCCCTCGTGCGCGACGAGAACCCCGACCTGCCCGTCGTGCTGCTCGGCCACAGCCTCGGGTCGATCTTCGGTCAGATGATGCTCAACGACGACGCGACGCCGTACGACGCCGCGGTGCTCTCGAGCTCGCCGTACCGCACTCTGCGGCACATGAACGGGGGCGACCTGTCGAAGCGCCACCGCACGCCCGGCGGCCCCGGCACCGAGTGGTTGAGCCGCGACCCCGAGGTGTGGACGCGGTTCGCCGACGACCCGCTCACCTTCGACGCGAAGGTCATGAAGCTCTTCGGGCTGCGCGACACGCTGCGGCTGCTCGGACGCCCCCGCAAGCTGGCCCGCGACCTGCCGCTGCTGATCATCCTCGGCACCGACGACACGTTGAGCGGACCGCGCAGCGTCGAGCTGCTCGCCGCCGCCTACCGCGAGCGCGGCGGGCTCACCGACGTCACCGTGCAGAGCTACGACGGCGGCCGGCACGAGATGTTCAACGAGACCAACCGCGACGAGGTGCTCGCCGACCTCGTCGCCTGGCTCGACGCCAAGGTCTCGACCGTCGAGTAGCGCGGACACTCTGTGGTCGAGTAGCCGCGCAGCGGCGTGTCGAGACCACGCGTCGAGGTCTCGACACGCGCCCTGCGGGCGCTACTCGACCACCGAGGTCAGCTGAGGATCGCGAGCTGCTGCGTGGCCCGGGTCATCGCCACGTACTGATCGACGGCACCGAACTGCGCGGGCTGCACGAGCACGACCAGGTCGAACTCGAGCCCCTTCGCGGTCGCCGGGTCGAGCGACGACACCCGCGGGCGCGGGGCGAACCCCGGGTCGCCGATGACGCACGCCACCCCGTCGTCGTGGGTCGCCATCCAGTCGTCGAGCAGCGCGTCGAGCTCGCCGACCGCGCCGTGATGCACCGGGATGCCGGAGCTGCGGATCGAGGTCGGCACGTTCGCGTCGGGCAGGGCCGCGAGGATCACCGGTGCGGCCTCGGCCATGATCTCCTCGGGCGTGCGGTAGTTGATCGTGAGCGCCGACTCCTCGACTTTGTCGAGGCCGAGCCGGGCGAGTCGCTCGCGCCACGACTCCGCGAAGCCGTGACGGGCCTGAGCACGATCGCCGACGATCGTGAAGCTGCGTGACGGGCAGCGCCGCAGCAGCATCCCCCACTCGGCGTCGGTCAGCTCCTGCGCCTCGTCGACGACGATGTGCGCGAACGGCCCGGCCAGCACGTCGCGCGCGAGGCTCGAGAAACCCGACTCGTCGATGAGGCTCTGCTGAGCATCCTCGCCCTTCAGCATCGTGGAGAGCAGGAGCTCGCTGTCGTCGCCCGCGATGAGATCGTCGACGACGCGATCCATCATGGCGCGCTGGCTCGCGAGCTCGGCCTGGCGGCGGCGGGCGATGCGTGCGGCCTCGGGATCTCCGATGCGCATCCGAGCGGCGTCGAGCAACGGGAGATCTGCGTCGGTCCAGGCCCGCGCATCCTCCCGGGTGAGGGCGGCGACCTCGTCGGGCGTGAGCTGCGGCGCGCAGGCGCGGAGGTAGCCGGGCACCCCGAGCAGGTCGGCGGCGACGCCCACGGGGTCGAGCAGCGGCCACGCGGAGTGGAAGGCCCGTCGCACGTCGCCCGCCCGGAGCAGCGGCTCGAGCTCGTCGACGTCGATGTCGTCGCCGCCGTGGTCGGCGAGCCGGGTGGCGACGATGTCGACGAGCTCGCGCCACACCTCCTCGCGCGCCTCGTTGTGCGGGGTACCGGGATCGGCGACCCCGAAGGCGTCGGCCCAGTCGTCGACCGTGAGCCGCACGGGTCCCCACTCCGAGCCGAACACCATGGTCGTGGTGGGCGGCTGCTCGTAGCGCCGCACCGCCTCGTCGAGGGCGCGTTCGAGCACGCCCGACTGCTTGAGACTCCGGGTCGCGGCGTCCTGCTCGCGACGCGCGTCGGCACCTTCGGGCACGAGGTCGCGCAGCGTGCACGTCTGCACCCCGTCTTCGCCGAGGCTCGGCAGCACGTCGGCGACGTAGTCGAGGTAGGCGTGGCTCGGTCCGACGACGAGCACGCCGCCGCGCCGCCGCCCGACCCGCGGGTCGGAGTAGAGCAGGTACGCGGCGCGGTGCAGCGCGACGACGGTCTTGCCGGTGCCCGGACCGCCGTCGATCACGCGCGCGCCCGCCGACCCGGCGCGGATGATCGCATCCTGGTCGGCTTGGATCGTGCCGAGCACGTCGCGCATCCGCGACGACCGTCCGGTGCCGAGGCTCGCGAGGAATGCCGACTGGTCGTCGAGCGCCGCGGGGTTCGCGAGGCCCTCCTCGGTGAACACCTCGTCCCAGAAGTCGGTGACGCGGCCGCGCGTCCAGCGGTAGCGGCGGCGGCTCGCGAGTCCCATCGGCTGGGCATGCGTCGCCCCGAAGAACGGCTCGGCCGCGGGGGCGCGCCAGTCGATGAGCAGCTGCTCCCCGGTCGCGTCGGTGAGCCCGAGGCGTCCGATGTAGAGGGTCGCGCCGTCGTCGGCCACCATGCGGCCGAGCGTGAGGTCTACGCCGTAGCGGCGCAGCATCCCGAGCCTCGCGGTGAGGCGGTGGATCTCCTGGTCGCGGTCGCTGCGCTCCTGGCCCTCGCCGTCGCCGTCGTCGAGGAGCAGCGTCTGCTCGCGCCGGGCCTCCAGGTCGGCGATCGCGCGGGCGAGCGTGTCGTCGATGCGGGCGAAGTGCCGCTCGTCCGCGTCGATGAGGGCGGGGTCGCGCTTGGCGGCGAGACGCTCGGGAAGGTCGAAGACGGGCACGAGGGTCGATCCTGCCTCACTCCCGGGGTCTTGCGGCAAGCCCCGGGCTGGTCGATACTCTTTAACAGAGGGAGCGGGTTCCGCCCCTCTTTTTCATGCCTTCACGCTCCCGAGATTAGGCTGGCCTTCCCATGCACGGAGAGTTCAAGGTCCCGGGCGGCAAGCTCGTCGTCGTCGATCTCGACGTGCGCGACGGCCGTCTCGCCGACGCGCGGCTCTCGGGCGACTTCTTCCTCGAGCCCGACGACGCGCTGCCGCGGATCGATGCCGCTCTCACCGGGCTGCCCGTCGCCTCCGACGCGAAGACGATCGCCGCCGCCGTCTCGGCTGCGCTGCCCGAGGGCGCCGTGCTGCTCGGCTTCTCGCCCGAGGCCGTCGCCACCGCGGTACGCCGTGCCCTCCAGCGGGCGACGTCGTGGAGCGACTACGCGTGGGAGCTCCTGCGTCCCGGCCCCCTCGACCCGCTGATGCACCTCGCGCTCGACCAGGTGCTCGCCGAGGAGGTCGGCGAGGGCCGCCGCGCCCCCACCCTGCGTTTCTGGGAGTGGGCGTCGCCGGCGGTCGTCATCGGCTCGTTCCAGTCGGTGAAGAACGAGGTGGATGCCGACAACGCGGCCAAGTACGGGTTCCCGGTCGTGCGCCGCATCTCCGGCGGGGGCGCGATGTTCATCGAGCCGCCCGGCGCCGTCACCTATTCGATCTACGCGCCCGCCGACCTCGTGCAGGGCATGACCTTCGCCGACTCCTACGCGTTCCTCGACGAGTGGGCCGTGCAGGCGCTCAAGAGCCTCGGCATCGACGCCACCTACGTGCCGCTCAACGACATCGCCTCGCCGACCGGCAAGATCGGCGGTGCCGCGCAGAAGCGGCTCGGCAACGGCGGCGTACTGCACCACGTCACGATGGCGTACGACATGGACGGCGAACGGATGGCGCAGGTGCTGCGCATCGGGCGCGAGAAGCTCAGCGACAAGGGCACCAAGTCGGCCGCGAAGCGCGTCGATCCGCTCCGCTCGCAGACCGGGCTCTCGCGCGACGAGATCATCGAGCGCATGATCGAGACGTTCCGCGGTGCGCACGGACTCACCGACGGTGCTCTCACCGACTTCGAGCTGTCGCGGGCGCACGAGCTCGTGGCGTCGAAGTTCGGCACCGACGAGTGGCTCTACCGGGTTCCCTGACGCCGTGCGCAAGCTGATCGTCGGTCTCGTTCTGGCCGCCCTCCTCGTGGCGGGCATGCTGCTCTCCGCCCTGCTCGGGCAGTTGCCGGTGTCGGCCTCCGAGGTCGTCGGCTCGCTGCTGCGGGCGCTCTGGATCCCGACGCCGTGGGCGCCGGACGACACGGTCGTCGAGTCGTCGCTGTGGTTCGTGCGCTTCCCGCGCATCGTCATGGCGGTCGTCGTCGGCGCGGCCCTCGCGACGGCAGGTGCCGTCATGCAGGCGATCTTCGGCAACCCGCTCGCCGAGCCGGGGGTCGTCGGCGTCTCGTCGGGTGCGGCGCTCGGGGCGGCGGTCGCGATCTCGCTCGGGCTCACCGCGTTCGGCGACTACGGGATCGCGGTGCTCGCCTTCCTCGGGGGTCTCGGCGCGACGCTGCTCGTCTACTTCGTCTCCCGTGCCAACGGACGCACCGAGGTCGTCACCCTCCTGCTCACCGGTATCGCGGTCAACGCGTTCGCCGGGGCGGGCCTCGCGTTCGTGCTGTTCTCGACGAGCACCGCCAACCGCGAGCAGATCGTGTTCTGGCAGCTCGGGTCGCTCAACGGCTCGCTCTGGCGCGAGGTGCTCATCGTCGCGGTCGTCGCGGTCGTCGGAGTCGTGCTCGCGGTGCTGCTCGGCCCGCGGTACGACCTGCTCGCGCTCGGCGAGCGGAACGCCCGTCACCTCGGCCTCGACGTGGAGCGACTGCGCCTCGTGTCGATCGTCGTCGTCGCGCTGCTCACCGGAGTCGGTGTGGCGTTCGTCGGCATCATCGCCTTCGTCGGACTCGTGGTGCCGCACGTCATCCGCATGCTCCTCGGCCCGCGGCACCGGTCGCTCATCGTGTTCTCCGCCTTCGGCGGGGCGGTGCTCATGCTCGCCGCCGACCTGCTGGCGCGCACGATCGTCGCCGGCGCGGAACTGCCGATCGGGATGCTCACCTCCCTCGTCGGCGGACCGTTCTTCTTCTTCCTCCTCTGGCGCCAGCGTCGCCGGTCGGGAGGATGGGCATGACCGCCGCCCTTCCCGCCGCGCCTCCCGCTGCTCTCTCGGCGCGCGCGGTGTCCGTCGAGCTCGACGGCCGACCGGTGCTGCACGACGTCGACCTCGACATCGTGCCCGGCGAGGTGCTCGCCCTCGTCGGACCGAACGGCGCTGGCAAGTCGACGCTGCTCTCCGTGCTCTCGGGCGAGCGGCAGCCGTCGACCGGCGTCGTCACCCTCGACGACCGCGACCTGGCCACCTTCTCGCCGCTCGAGCTCGCCCGTCGGCGGGCGGTGCTCACGCAGGACAACTCGCTCGCGTTCCCGTTCCGGGTGATCGAGGTCATCCAGATGGGTCGTGCGCCGTGGACCCGTTCGGCGGAGCTCGCCGACGACGCGCGCGCCGTCTCCGCGGCGGCCGAGGCGGCGGATGTCGTCAACCTCGCCGATCGCCGCTTCACCGAGCTCTCCGGCGGCGAGCGTGCCCGGGTCTCGCTCGCCCGGGTGCTCGCCCAGTCGACCGGCATCGTCTTCCTCGACGAGCCGACCGCCGCGCTCGACCTCCGCCACCAGGAGGACGTTCTACGCCTCGCCCGGTCCCTCGCGGCATCCGGTCACGCGGTCGTGATGGTCGTGCACGACCTGTCGCTCGCCGGAGCCGTCGCCGATCGTGTCGCGCTGCTCTCCCAGGGTGCCCTCGTGGCGGTCGGCACTCCGGCCGAGGTGCTCACCGCCGAGGCGATCTCGGAGGTCTACGGCCTCGTCGTGCGCGTCATCGACCTCGACGGTCGCCCGCACATCGTGCCCGCGCGCTCCTAGGCCTTCGGCCCGCCGCGGCGTGCGCTGATCAGACGACGTGCGCGGATCAGGAGATCCGAGTCTTCGCGGTCGGATCCGGACGTCGCGACCGCCCGCG
The DNA here is from genome assembly GCF_057350545.1 of Pseudolysinimonas sp. NCBI lineage: Bacteria > Bacillati > Actinomycetota > Actinomycetes > Micrococcales > Microbacteriaceae > Pseudolysinimonas > Pseudolysinimonas sp. The sequence continues at coordinate 43,161 of NZ_JBMRCP010000104.1, forward strand.
TCCTGAACGGCGCACGTTCGCGAGGCCGGGACTCCGGAAGGGCGGCGGCGTATCCTTGCCCGGTGGATCTGGGATGGGTGTGGTGGGTGGCCGTGCCCGCCGCGGTCGTCGTGGTGTGCGTGTTCGGCCAGATCTTCGGGTTCATGAACTTCAGAACCGACAAGGACTGGCGTCGCAGCTCGGGCAACCTGCTCGCCCCGATCGACGGCCTCTTCGCGCCCAGCCGCCAGGAGGCGCTGCAGGAGCAAGAGCGTCAGACCGAGCTGCCCGCCCCGGCACCCGCCCCCGGTGACCCGATCGTCGACCTCGACAACGGCATCGCCCGCATCCATCTCCCGCGCGCGCAAGAGCCGGCCGCCGTGTCGAGTCCTCGCAACGTCGACACGACAGGCATGGCTCCGGCGGAGCAGCGCTACGTCAGCGAGTCGTGAGGTCGTCGAACTCGCGGTGCTCCTCGAGGTAGCGCTTCACGAACGGGCAGGTCGCGCCGATGCGAACATCCGTCTCCTCCCGCAGTGAGGTGAGCGCGCCCTGCACGAGCTGCGAGCCGAGGCCTCGTTCCTGCAGCTCTTCGTCGACCTCGGTGTGGGTGAAGACGATGCCGCCGTCGTCGCGCGTCTCGTAGACGACCTCGCCGATCTGCTGGTCGCCGCGGCGCAGGACGAAACGTGAGCCTTCGCGGTCGTGGGAGACGATGTCGGTGTCAGCCATGCTCCGACGGTAGCCCGGGATGCCGATGACGCGCCGGGTGTTGCGCCGTCGGCGCTACCGTGCCTCGAGGTCGCTCGGATCCGAGATCGTTCCCGTGTCGACGTCGTCGACGCCGTCCTCGTTCATGTCGCGGCTGCGGGCACGCCGGGCGTCCCAGCGCAGCGTCGCGGCGGCGAGGACGGCGGCGAGCAGTGACGCCGCGAGGATCGCGATCTTCGCGCCCGCCGTGTGCTCGGTGTCGGGGAACGACAGCTCGGAGATGAGCAGCGCGACCGTGAACCCGATGCCGGTCAGGAATCCGACCGGCAGCAGGTCGCGCAGTCCGATCGAGTCCGGGAGGCGCAACGGACTCACGCGCGTCACGAGCGCGGTGACGCCGAGCACCCCGACGACCTTGCCGACGACGAGGCCCACGACGATCGCGAGCACGACCGGCTGACCGAGCACCGCGAGCGGACCTTCGCCGTCGACGAGCGAGACGCCGGCCGAGAAGAAGGCGAACACCGGCAGCGCGATACCCGACGAGTACGGGCGCACCCGGTCGTCGAAACGATGCGTGCGCGGCTCCGTCTCGCCGTGCACGAGCCGCGCGGGCACGCAGAAGCCGAGCAGCACGCCGGCGATCGTGGCGTGCACGCCCGACGCGTGCATGAAGCCCCACGCGACGACGGCGATCGGGATGAGCAGCCACCAGCGCGGACGGCGCATCCGTACCAGGATGCCGAACACCGCGATCGCGACGAACGCGGCTCCCAGCGCGAGCAGGTCGACCCCTGAGGTGTAGAACAGCGCGATGACGACGATCGCGAGGAGGTCGTCGACGACCGCGAGGGTGAGCAGGAAGGTGCGGAGGGCGCGCGGCAGGCCGCGGCCGAAGATGGCGAGCACGGCGAGTGCGAACGCGATGTCGGTCGCGGTGGGGATCGCCCATCCCGTGACGGCGCTGCGGTCGCCGAGCGCGAGCACGATGACGACGTAGAAGAGGGCGGGCAGCGCCATGCCGCCGACCGCGGCGAGCACCGGCACCGCCGCCTCCTTCGGGCGGCGCAGGCTTCCGGCGACGAGCTCGTGCTTGAGCTCGACGCCCACGACGAAGAAGAAGATGGCGAGCAGCCCGTCGGCCGCCCAGGTCGACACGCTCAGGTCGAGGTGCAGGACCTCCGGGCCGAAGGTGAAGCCGGACAGCGCGACGTAGCTCTCGCGCCAGGGTGAGTTCGCCCAGATCAGGGCGAGTGCGGCGGCGACGAGCAGCAGCACGCCGCCGGTCGTCTCCGTGGTCACCCAGCGGCGAAGGCGGATGCGGCGGGGAAGGGGGGTCTCGGTCATCGCGTTCCGATCGGACGGTCGTCGCGCGGCGGGTCGCCGACGCGGTCGTCGACCAGGCTTCCCGACACTCCTCGACCAGCTTACCGGGCTGTCGCCGCGGCCTCCGGCTCGCGTAATGTGGCTGCCGGTGCGCCGGGAAGCCTGGTCGGCGGCGTTTGCGAACGTCCAGCAGATCGAGGACCCCTCTTGCGCGTTCCGCCCCCACCCCGCCCGGCCCTCTCGCGTGCTCTCACCTCGGCATCCCGGTGGATCGGCGAACTCGCCCGTCGCTCGCCGGCCCGAGGCGCCGTGCTCGTCTTCCTCCTGGCCGCCGTCGTCTTCACCGGCGTCTTGAGCCTCCCGGTGGCGACGGCCGACGGCTCCCGCGCACCGCTCCACGACGCCGCCTTCACGGCCATCTCGGCGATCACCGTGACGGGACTCACGACGGTCGACACGGCCACCTACTGGTCGCCGGTCGGGCAGGTCGCCATCCTCATCGCGATCGAGGTCGGCGGGCTCGGCATCGTGACGCTCGCTCTGCTGCTCGCCCGGGCGGTCTCCCGACAGCTCGGTCTCGGCGGCAAGCTGTTCGCTCAGCAGAGCATCGGTGCTCCCGTGCTCGGCGATGTCGGCCGTCTGCTGCGGATCGTCATCCTCGCGACGCTCACGGTGCAGGGTGTGCTGTTCCTCTTCCTCGCCCCCGCGCTCGTCGTGGCCGAGCAGTCGTTCGGCCTGGGGCTGTGGCACGCCCTGTTCTACTCGGTGTCGGCCTTCAACAACGCGGGCTTCACGGTGCACGAAGGAGGACTCGGCGTCTTCGAGGGCAACCTCTTCGTGTTGCTCCCCGTGATGGTCGGGGTCTTCGTCGGCAGTTTCGGCTTCCCCGTCTTCCTCAACCTCATCGTCGTGCGCTGGCGCCGACGACGGTGGAGCCTGCACACCCGACTGACGCTCGTCACGACCACGGTGCTGCTGCTCGTCGGCGCCGTCGGGTGGACGCTGCTCGAGTGGACGAACCCGGCGACCGTCGGCGAGATGTCGATTCCCGAGAAGCTGTTCCACGGGCTGTTCGCCTCGACGATGATGCGCTCGGGCGGCTTCGAGCTCGTGAGCACCGCCGAGTCCGGCACCGCGACGCTCCTGCTGAGCGACGCGCTCATGTTCGTCGGCGGAGGGTCGGCGTCGACAGCGGGCGGCATCAAGGTGACGACCCTCGCCGTGCTCCTGCTGGCGATCCTCGCCGAAGCTCGCGGCAGCAAGGTCGTGACGGTCGCCCGCCGCAGCATCCCCGACGGCGTGCTGCGGGTCGCCATCAGCGTGACGTTCCTCGGTGCGACGCTCGTGCTCGTCGCGACGGGGCTGCTGATGATCTCGACCGACGCGCCACTCGACCGCATCCTGTTCGAGGTGATCTCGGCCTTCGCGACCTGCGGACTCTCGGTGGGGCTCTCGGCCGAGCTCGACCCGTTCGGCAAGTACGTGCTGGGTGCGCTCATGCTCGCGGGCCGCATCGGCCCGATCGGGCTCGCCGCCGCCCTCGCGGTGCGGCAGCGCAACACGCTCTACAGCCTGCCCGAGGAGCGCCCCATCATCGGCTGACCGCGGTCAGACCGCGACGTCGAGCGACGCGAGCAGCGCCCGCACTCGGCGCTCGATCTCGTCGCGGACGACGCGCACCCCCTCGAGCGACATGCCCTCGGGGTCGTCGAGCTCCCAGTCCTCGTAGCGTTTGCCCGGGTAGACGGCGCACGCGTCGCCGCAGCCCATGGTGACCACGACATCCGCCGCCTGCACGACGTCGTCGGTGAGCGGCTTCGGGAAGGCGTCGGCCAGGTCGAGCCCGAGCTCCCCGATCGACTCGAGCACGGCGGGGTTGAGCTCTTCCGCCGGCATCGATCCGGCCGACCGCACGTGCACGCGCCCACCGGAGAGCGACGTCGTCAGGGCGGCGGCCATCTGCGAGCGGCCCGCGTTGTGCACGCAGACGAAGAGGATCTCGGGTACCTCACGCGGCAGCGCACCCTTGGCCTGCGCGAGGGCGGTGAGCCGGTCGGTCGCGAAGCGGGTGACCCGGTTGGCGAGGTGCGCCTTCACCGTCGACGTGCGCAGCAGCGCCGCGTACGACTCGAGCACGTAGCGCTCGACCGTCTCGGGGTTGAAAGTCCCTGCGAACCGGACGCTCAGGTCGCCGGCGAGAGTCTGGAGGTAGCGCTCGGGGTAGGCGAGCCCCGGCAGCCCGCGCCGCGAGCTCACGTCGAGGTCGGACATCGTCAGACCGTCGCGGGGAGGATCTCGGCCAGGAGGTTCTCGATGCGGCCGCGGATGTCGTCGCGCACGCGTCGCACCGTCTCGAGGTCTTTGCCCGCCGGGTCTTCGAGCTCCCAGTCCTCGTAGCGCTTCCCGGGGAAGATCGGGCAGGTGTCGCCGCAGCCCATCGTGATGACGACGTCGGACTCCTTGACCGCCTCGGTGGTGAGGATCTTCGGCACGTTGTCGGCGATGTCGATGCCCTCCTCGGCCATCGCCGCGATCGCGATCGGGTTGATCTGGTCCTTCGGCTCGGAGCCGGCGGAGAGCACCTCGACGCGACCGCCCGAGAGCTCCTTCATGTAGCCGGCGGCCATCTGGGAGCGTCCGGCGTTGTGCAGGCAGACGAACAGGACGGTGGGCTTCTCGGACGGGGTCATGACAAAAGCATAGATCACTGTCTATGTGAAGGGAATCGAGAGTGAGTCTCTTCACCTCCCGTTCACGCGGGCAGCGTCGTGAGCAACTCGCGAACCCGCGCCTCGATGTCGTCCCGGATCGACCGCACGCGCGCGAGCGGCTGGCCGGCGGGATCGCCGAGCTCCCAGTCGAGGTAACGCCGCCCGGGGTAGACCGGGCACGCGTCGCCGCATCCCATCGTCACGACGACGTCGGCGGCGCGCACCACCTCGTCGGTGAGGGGCTTGGGGAACTCTCCGTCGAGCGGGACGCCGATCTCGTCGAGGGCCGCGACGACGGTCTGCCGTACCGCCGCGGCGGGTTGCGACCCGGCGGTGCGCACCGTCACGCGACCACCGGCGAGCTGCTTCATGATCGCGGCCGCCATCTGCGATCGACCGGCGTTCTCGACGCAGACGAAGAGCACTTCGGGGATTCCGTCGACCGCCTCCCGCGTGCGGGCGAGCGCTGCGAGGCGGTCGGCAGCGAACCTCGCCGTGAGCGACGCCAGATAGCGGGTGATCCGGGCGCGCGACGCGAGCAGGTCGTGGCTCTCGTGCACGTACCTCGCGACCGTGGCGCGATTGAACGATCCGCGGAACCGCTCGGCCAGGTCGTCGATGATGCGGCCGAGCACCGATTCGGAGGCGGGGCCGCTCGTCGGTCCGCCGGCGAACGCGGCGAGGTCCTCCTGCCACTCGGGGGCGACGGCGTGCCAGACGCGTCGGCCCTCCGGGAAGCGCTCCACCACTCCCGCCTCCGTCAGCTCCCGCAGGTGGTGGGAGAGGGTCGGCTGACTGAGGCCGAGTTCATGTGCGAGTTCGGTGACGCCGGCCCGTCCTTCCTCCGATCGGAGGATGAGGCGCACGATCGCACTCCGCGTGGGATCGGCGAGGAGTGAGAGGCGCGACGGCTGATCCATAGACCGCAGTCTATGAGTGCCGCTAGCGTGAGGGTATGGCTCTCGAGCATCCTGGTCGCCCGGTGAACGTCGACGGACTCCGCCGCATCGCGGCCGAGTTCCTCGGCAGCGCGCTGCTCGCGACCGTCGTCGTCGGCTCGGGCATCGCCGCGCAGACGCTGTCCACCGACGTGGGACTGCAGCTGCTCGAGAACGCCCTCGTCACCGCGCTCGGGCTGACCGTGCTCATCTGGCTCTTCGCCCCCGTCTCGGGCGCGCAGTTCAACCCCGTCGTCTCGCTCGTCGACGCGGCGCTCGGCTCGCGGCCCTGGGCCGATGTCGCCCGGTACGTGCCCGCCCAGATCCTCGGCTGCATCGGCGGCACCGTGCTCGCGAACCTCATGTTCGGGTTCGGAGCCGTCTCGTGGAGCACGACCGAGCGGGCGACCGCGCCGCACCTCCTCGCCGAGGTCGTCGCGACCGCCGGCCTCGTGCTCGTGATCTTCGGGCTCGTGCGCTCGGGTCGCGCCGCGCTCGTCGTCGCCCCGGCCGTCGGCGCCTACATCGGCGCGGCGTACTTCTTCACCTCGTCGACGAGCTTCGCGAACCCCGCGATCACGATCGGCCGGATGTTCAGCGACACCTTCGCGGGGATCGCGCCCTCGTCGGCTCCGGCCTACGTGGCCGCCCAACTCGTCGGCGGCCTGGTCGGCTGGCTCGTCGTGCGCGCCCTGTTCCCGGGCCCGAGCCCGGCGGCTACTCCGACGCGCGCCGCACGAGAGTCGTCGGCATCATCGTGATGCGGGGCACGTCCTCGCCCTCGATGAGGCGGATGAGCAGTTCGGCCATCGTGCGGCCGACCTCGCCCTCCTCCTGATCCACCGTGCTGAGCGGCGGGGTGGCGCGCTGCGCGAAGTAGTCGTCGTCGAACGTGACGACGCCGACATCCGTGGGGATCGACAGCCCGCGCTCGCGCAGCACCGAGAGCGCACCGTCGGCCATCTGGGCCGAGGCCGCGAAGAGCCCGTCGATCGGCTCGCCGCGGTCGAGAAGGCGCTCCATCGCTGCGGCGCCGGACGCCGGGGTGAAGTCGCCGTGCTCGACGAGGTCGTCCGACAGGCCGGCGGCGGCGAGCGCCGCACGCCAGCCGTCGAGACGGTCGAGACCGGCGGTCATGTCGGTCGGGCCGGCGACAGTGGCGATACGCCTCCGGCCCGCGTCGATGAGCAGCTGCGTGACGGCGCGCGCGGCTGCGGAGTTGTCGACATCCACGTACACCGGCTCCGGTCCGTCGTCGTGGCGCGCAGGGCGTCCCCCGAACACCACGGGGAGGGTGCGCGAGAGCGCCACGTAGGAGCGGTCGTCGGAGTGGTGGGAGAGGATGAGCGCCCCGTCGACGTTGCCCGCCTGGAGGTAGCGGCGGGTCTTCTCGGGGTCGATCTCCGAGGCGATCAGGAGCGTGAGGGTGTAACTCGTCTCCGCGAGCCGCATCGCGGCGCCCTGCACGACCGACGCGAAGTACGGGTCGGCGAAGAACTTGGCGGTGTTCTCGGGGATCACGAGCGCGATCGAGTGGGTACGCCGTGAGGCGAGCGAGCGCGCGGCCCGGTTGGGGACGTAGCCGAGCTGCTCGATCGCGGCGGTGACCGCGGCGAGCGCCTCGGGAGTGACCTTGGGGGAGTCGTTGATGACACGCGACACCGTCGACCGCGAGACACCGGCGAGTGCCGCGACCATCTCCAACGTGGGAGTAGCCGTCACGGAGCGATCCTAGAGTCGCGGATGATCTCGGCGAAGGCCAGACCGGAGTCCTTCACGGTACGCACCTGCGTGTCGTAGTCGACGTGCACGATGCCGAACCGCTTCGCGTAGCCCCAGGCCCACTCGAAGTTGTCGAGCAGCGACCAGGCGAAGTAGCCGCGCACGTCGACGCCGGCGTCGATCGCCCGGGCGATCGCGGCGAGGTGCTGCACGAGGTACTCGACGCGCTGCGGGTCTTCCACGCGACCGTCGACGGGCTCGGGGTCGTCGTACGACGAACCGTTCTCGGTGACGTAGAGCGGCGGCAGGTTCTCGTAGTCGGCGGTGAGCCGCTCGAGCAGCACGCGGGGGCCGTCGGGGTTCACCTCCCAGCCCATCGCGGTACGCGGCAGATCGCGCGCGGGGAAGGTGAGCGACGGCGAGCCGACGAACGGCGACGACAGCTTCTTCTCGACGGGACGGATGGCCGGGGGCTGAGGCGTCGTGATCGGCCGACCCGAGACCTGGTCGTCGTGGTAATGATTCACCCCGAGGAAGTCGATCGGCTGGTGGATGACCGCGAGGTCGCCGTCCTGCACGATCTCGTCGAATCCGAGGCCCGCGACATCCTCGACGAAGTCCGCGGGGTAGGAGCCTCGCAGGATCGGGTCGAGGAAGGCGCGGTTCCACAGCGCGTCGACCCGACGCGCGGCGTCGAGGTCGGCCGCGTTCGACGGGTCGAGCGGCACCGCGTTGGTGAGGTTGAGCGTGATGCCGAGCCGGGCGGCCCCCGCCCCACGCAGCGCCTCGACCACGAGTCCGTGGGCGAGGTGCTGGTGATGGAGCGCTCCGAGGGCCGCCCGGGGTTCTTGACGGCCCGGGGCGTGCTCGCCGCCCGCGTAGCCGATGAACGACGAGCAGAAGGGCTCGTTGAACGTGGTCCAGTCGTGCACGCGGTCGCCGAGCACCTGGTGCACGCCCATCGCGTAGTCGAGGAACCGCGCGGCGGTGTCGCGCGACGCCCAGCCGCCCTTCTCCTCGACGGCCTGGGGCAGATCCCAGTGGTAGAGCGTGAGCCAGGGCAGGATGCCGGCGGCGAGCAGCTCGTCGACGAGCCGCGAGTAGAAGTCGAGGCCCTTCCGGCTGAAGTCGCGGTCGCCGGGTCGCACGCGCGCCCACGAGACCGAGAACCGGTACGAGTCGAGGCCGAGCTCCTTCATGAGCGCGACGTCCTGCGGCATCCGGTGGTAGTGGTCGACGGCCATCGCGGGGGTGTCGCCGCCGGCGATGTTGCCGGGCACGCGGGCGAAGGCATCCCAGATGGAATCCTCCTTGCCGTCCTCGTGCGCGGCGCCCTCGATCTGGGCGGCCGCGGTCGCGGCGCCCCAGACGAAGCCGGTGGGCCAGCGGAAGTCGGTGGGCAGGCCCATGTCCGCGAGAAGCAGAGCGCCCCGCGACTGTTCGAGGGTCATCCCTTCACCGCCCCGGACATGATGCCGCTGATCAGCTGGCGTCCCGCGAAGAGGAACAGCACGAGCAACGGGAGGATCGAGATGACGGCGCCGGCCAGCACCATGGAGTGGTCGGGCGTGTGCCCTCCCGACGCGTTGAGTGACGCGAGCGCCGTCTGCACGCTGGGATTCTTCGGCCCGAGCACGAGCAGGGGCCACAGGAAGTCGGTCCAGGCCGCCATGAAGATGAAGAGCCCGAGCACGGCCATGGCCGGACGCGCGGCAGGGACCGCGACATGCCAGAACGTGCCCCACATCGACGCGCCGTCCATCCGTGCGGCTTCGATGAGCTCGTCGGGGATGGTGTCGACGAGGTACTGCCTCATGAAGAACACGCCGAAGGCGCTGACGAGCCCCGGGATGATGACCGCCCCGAGCGTGTTGGTCAGCTTGAGCTCCGCGACGAGCATGAAGAGAGGGATGATCCCGAGCTGGGTCGGGATGGCCATCGTCGCGATGACGGCGACCATGAGCCAGTCGCGCCCGCGGAACTTGAGCTTCGCGAACGCGTAACCCGCGAGCGTCGAGAAGAACACCACGGACACGGCGATCGTGCCCGAGATGATGAGGCTGTTGAACAGCGCCTTGGCGAAGTCGACCGTCGCGAACGCCTTCATGACGTTCTCGATGAAGTTCGGCCCCGGGATCACGACGGGCGGCACCGCGTTGATGTCGGAGGCCTGGCGGCTGCCCATGACGAACGACCACCAGAGCGGGAATGCCGCACCCAGGAAGAAGGCGGTGAGCAGACCGTAGGTGAGCCAGCCCGGGCGGTCGTAGAACTTCGCGCGGCGCTTGCGTGGCTCGCGACCCTCGCCGACGGCGACGGACGTCGCGCCGATCGGCGGTCGGGTGACGGTGGTGGTCATCGGGATGCTCCGTTCGACTCGAGCACCGCGGTCTTGGGGGCCCGGACAGTGCGCCGGACGTCTTGGGACGCGATCGTGCGTGAGATGAGGTAGTTGATGACACCGATCAGCACGATGATCAGGAAGAGGATCCAGGCCGTCGCCGCCGCCCGCCCGAAGTCGCGGCGGGGGAACGCCATCTCGTAGAGGTAGAGCACGATCGTCTGGAACTGGCGGTTCGAGCCGCCGTTCGACTGGCCGTCGAAGAGCTTCGGCTCGGTGAAGATCTGCAGTCCGCCGATGGTCGAGGTGATGATGACGAAGATCATGGTCGGGCGGATCATCGGGATGGTGATCGACCAGAAGCGTCGGATGCGCCCGGCACCGTCGAGCGCGGCCGACTCGTAGACGTCGCGCGGGATCGCCTGCATGGCGGCGAGCAGGATGAGCGCGTTGTAGCCCGTCCAACGCCAGTTCACCATCGACGCGATCGCGATGTGAGAGGGGAAGACGTCGTAGCCCCAGCGGATCGGCTCGAGCCCGAAGATCTCGAGCACTCCCGTGATGGGCCCGCCGAACTGGTTGAAGACCTGCGTGAAGATGACGGCGACGGCGACGGGTGCGGCGATGTAGGGGAGCAGGATGCTCATGCGCCAGAAGGTGCTCGCCCGGATCGCCTGGTCGAGCAACGCCGCGATGATCGTCGCGAAGATGAGCTGCGGCACGGCCGACAGCAGGAAGATGCTGAACGTGTTGAACGTCGCGTTCCAGAACAGCGGGTCGGTGAGCGTCGTCACGTAGTTCTGCAGGCCGATGAAGTCGCCCTGGCCCTTGAGGAGGTTCCACTCGTAGAGCGAGACGTTCACGGTGTAGATGATGGGGAAGAGCCCGAGCAGGCCGAACAGGATGAAGAACGGCGAGATGTAGACGTACGGCGACGCCTTGTAGTCGAAGTTCGAGAGCTTCTGCCGGAACGTCAGGCCGGGCGCCCGGGGCGTCGTCTGCGTTGTGCTCATCGTCGTGCCTATCTCGATGGTGCGGTGGGTGAAGGGAGGAGCGGCCCCCTGTGGGGGGTCAGGGGGCCGCTCCGTGGAACTACTAAAGCGTCAGCTGATGCCGAGGTTCTTCAGGTTGGTGAGGGCAGCCTCCCAGGCCGCCTCGCCCGTGGTGATCTCACCCTGGCTGATCGAGTCCAGCACCGGTCCGAAGACGTTGTCCTGGATGTTCGAGTCCTCCGGACCCTTGACCTGGGCGACGACACCCTGGGCGCGGTTGGTGAAGATCTCCCCGACGGGCGCGTCGTTGAAGAACGCGCTCACGGAGTCGGCGACGAGCGCCTGGCCCTCGGCCCGCGAGGGGAACGGGCCGGCGGCCTCGAACGCGGCAGCCTGCTGCTCGGGGGCGGCGAGCCAGAGCGCGAGCTCGGCGGCGGCCTCCTTGTGCTCCGACGACTCGGAAACACCGAGGAACGCGCCACCCCAGTTGGCGGCACCACCCGGGAGGACGTCAGCGAAGTCCCAGCCGGTGCCGGTCGTGCCGGCGTCGTAGTAGCCGCTCACGACACCGAGCATCCACGACGGGCAGACGTAGACGGCGAACTCGTCGTTCTTGGCCTGCTCGCCGACGCCCCAGGCGGGGAGGCCGGCACCGATGTTGGCGTTCTCGACGATGAGGTCGAGCTGAGCCATCATGTCCTCGTTGCCCTCGATGTTGAGGGTCTCACCGTCGGCCTTGTAGTAGCCCTCCTCCTGCTGGTTCACGAAGGAGTTCCACATGAACGAGGGGTTGTGGAAGAACGGCTTGCCCGAGGCGGCCGTGTACTCCTGGCCGAACTCGAAGAACGACTCCCACGTGGCATCCTCGCCGCCGAGTGCCTCGGCGAAGCCCTCCCGGTCACCCGGGAGGCCGGCGGCCTCGAGCAGGTCGCCGCGGAAGCACAGGCCCTGCGGTCCGATGTCGAGGCCGGCGCCGAAGACGCGTCCCTCGGCGTCGGTGCCCTGGGCGAACTTCCAGTCGAGCCAGTCGGACTCTTCGATGCCGTAGTCGCGGAGGTCGACGAACGCGTCGGAGACGTCGCGGATCGTGGAGAGCCAGCCCTCCTCGATCGCGACGATGTCGCTCAGGCCGGTGCCCGCCGCGATCTTCGCGTAGGCGTCGTCACGAGCGGCGCCACCGTTCTCGAGGTTGGTGGCCTCGATGGTGACGTTCGGGTGGGCATCCATGTACGCCTCGTAGTTCACGTCGATACCCATGGTGCCGAACGTGGTGATGGTGAGGGTGATGGGTTCGCCATCGTCCGTCGGGCCGGCTGCGGCGCAGCCGGTCAGGACGAGAGAGAGGGCGGCGACGCTCGCAGCTGCGGTCGCCACGGCGGGGCGTGAGATTCTCACGGTCACTCCTTTGTGTGTGCGCGGTGGGGATGGAGACGTCGTGGGAGCGCTCTCACGAACGAGCCACAATGTACGCAGACCGCGTCCACGATGTCAACAACGAGAAAACCCCCGACCGGGAAATCCCTGGTCGGGGGTCTCTTCGAAATGTTCAGCGACGAGCCGGTCGGCGCTCCTGATCGGCTTCCTCGATGTCGGCGGCGAGCCCCGGCGCCGCGTACGCGCCGACCGTGTTCGCCGCGACCTGGGCATCCATCGCGAACTCGTCGGCGAGGGCGTCGCCGCCCTCCGCGAGACGCTCGTCGTGCGCCTCCTGTACCGCCGACTTGTCGCGCAACGGCTGCGCACGGAGGAAGAACGAGAGCACGAAGGCGATCGCGACGACCGCCGCGGCGACCCAGAACACCGTGACCGTGGCGCTCGCGAATCCGTCGAGGAACGGCGCCGAGAGCGAGGTGTCGGCCGTGTTGAGGAACGACGTGTCGCCGTTGAGCGAGGTACCCAACGAGTCGCCGCCGGACGGGAGACCATCGCCGAGTGCGTCGACCAGTTGGTCGACGACTCCGCCGCGCGTGGCGTCGTCGGCGAGGTCGATTCCCGGCGGCAGCTGTGCGGTCACCTGCGACACGACGGGAGAGTAGATCGCCTCCATGATGCCCGCGTTCTGAGGCGCCGAGGCGACAGCGGGGTCGAGGGCCGCGTCGAGCGCCGTGCGCACGAGGTCGGTCTTGCCGAAGGCCGCCGCGATCGTCTCCGGCAGCCGGCTGAACAGCACCGAGAAGATCACCGCGACGCCGACCGTGCCGCCCATCTGACGGAAGAACGTCGACGCGCTCGTGGCCACGCCCATGTCGCGCACTCCGACCGAGTTCTGGCTCGCCAGGGTGAGGGTCTGCATGAGCTGACCGAGCCCGAGGCCGGCACCGAGCATCCCGATCATGATGACCCAGACGGGCGTCGTGTAGTTCGCGACGAGCGCGAGGAACGCGAACGACCCCGCGAGCAGGCCGGTGCCGATGATCGGGAAGATGCGGTAGCTGCCCGTGCGCGAGATGAGCTGTCCGCTCGCGATCGACGAGATCATGAGCCCGAGCACGAGTGGGATCATGAACAGCCCCGCCTCGGTCGGCGTCGCGCCGTTGACGAGCTGCAGGTAGAGCGGGAGCGACATCATCGCGCCGAACATCCCGAACCCGACCAGGATGCCGAGCACCGTCGCCATCGAGAAGGTCGGTGAGCGGAACAGCTTGAGCGGCAGCAGCGCGTCGTCGCCCATCGAGCGCTCGACGAGGACGAAGGCGACGATGCCGGCGACGCCGACGACGTAGCACGCGAACGCGATGGGAGACGCCCAGCCCCACTCGCGGCCCTGCTCCGCGATGAGGAGGAGCGGCACGATGCCGAGCACGATCGTGACGGCACCCCACCAGTCGATCCGCACCTTGCCGTGCGTGTGGCGCGGGAGGTGCAGGAAGGCCAGCACGAGGGCGAGCGCGCCGACGCCGATCGGGAGGTTCACGAAGAACACCCAGCGCCAGCCCTCGACGAAGAGGATCTCGGCCTGACCGGCGAAGAGTCCGCCGATGAGCGGCCCGAGCACGCTCGAGACACCGAAGACGGCGAGGAAGTAGCCCTGGTACTTGGCGCGCTCACGCGGCGCGAGGATGTCGCCCATGATCGTGAGCGGCAGCGACATGAGGCCGCCGGCGCCGAGGCCCTGGACGGCGCGGTAGATCGCGAGCTCGTACATGGTGTTCGCGAAGCCGCACAGCAGTGAGCCGGCGAGGAACAGCACGATCGCGATGATGAAGAGCGGGCGGCGGCCGAAGAGGTCGCTGAGCTTTCCGTAGATCGGCGTCGTGATCGTCGACACGATGAGGAACGCCGTGGTGGCCCAGGCCTGCAGGTCTTGACGACCGAGGTCGTCGGCGATCGTGCGCATCGACGTGCCGACGACCGTCTGGTTGAGCGACGAGAGGAACATCGCCGCCATCAGGCCGAAGATGATGAAGAGGATCTGCCGGTGCGTCAGCAGGGGCTGCCCGGTGGCGGGCGCGGCGGAAGTCGTGGACATGGGTCCTTCGTCGGAGAGAGAAGCGGCGCGCAGAAAATTGCGCAGACTGCAAAGTTACACCTCCGGCAGACATCCGGCAACGTGGGTTGAGTGCCGCCGCAGGCGGTGTATCGAAACCTCCGTAAACTGTCGCGGTGACCGACCAGCCCGCCGAGACCCCTCAGGTGCGCGTGCGGGCTGGTCGGTCACCGCGACAGTTTACGGAGGGTTCGATACACCGCCTGCGGCGGCACTCAACCCACGTTGCCGGATGTCTGCCGGAGGTGTAAC
>NZ_JBMRCP010000019.1:0-22783 GCF_057350545.1 Pseudolysinimonas sp.
CGTGGGCGGGGCGCCCTGCCAGATGAGGTCGGGCAGGAGGGCGACCGCGTGACCGGTCTGGATGAGCCGTACGTGCGCCTGCAGGTCGGCGGTTTCGAACCGCCCCTGCGGCTCGAACCCGGCCCGCCGGCAGACCTGCCCGGCCCAGTGCCGCGACGCCGCTCCCCGAGGCTCCATCCCCCAGGGAGCGTCGGCGGCCTCGGCGATCGAGCGGGCGGTGAGGCGTCCGGCAGGCGGGCTCGATCGCCGAGGCCGCCGACGCTCCCTGGGTGATGGAGCCTAGGGGAGCGGCGTCGCGGCACTGGGCCGAGCAGGCCTGCCGGCGGGCCGGGTTCGAGCCGCAGGTGCGCTTCGAGACCGCCGACCTGCAGGCGCACGTACGGCTCATCCAGACCGGTCACGCGGTCGCCCTCCTGCCCGACCTCATCTGGCAGGGCGCCCCGCCCACGGTGTCGCTCGCGCCCCTCGACGGCGACCCGCGTCGCACCGTCTTCACCTCGACTCGCGCGACCATCGCGGCCCGCCCCTCGGTGCTCGCCTTCCGCGCGGCCCTCGAGCAGGCCGCGCGGGAGATGGATGCCGGAGCCGCCCTTGCGGGTTGAGTGCCGCCGAAAGCGGTGGGTTTCGAGACGCGTCCGCCGTCGGCGGGCGCTCCTCAACCCGCGGTGAGGAGGGTGATCAGGATGCCCCCGGCGGCGCCGACGAGCACGACGACCCACGGCGGTACCCGCACCGCGACGAGCAGCACGAAGCACACCGCGGCGAGCACGAACGTGGGCGCGTCGACCACGGCGGTGACGAAGACGGGGTCGTAGAGCGCCGCCGCGAGGATGCCGACCACGGCCGCGTTCGCACCGCGCAGGAGAGCCTGCGCGCCCGTGCGACGACGCAGCGCGTCCCAGAACGGCAGCACGCCGACGAGCACGAGGAACCCGGGCAGGAAGATCGCGACGAGAGCCAGCGCGGCACCCGCGATCACTCCGGGGCCGGGCTCGATGATCGCTCCGAGGTAGGCAGAGAAGCTGAACAGCGGGCCGGGCACCGCCTGGGCGGCCCCGTAGCCGGCGAGGAAGTCGGAGGCGCCGACCCACCCCGGGTCGACGACCTCCGCCTCGAGCAGCGGCAGCACGACGTGCCCGCCGCCGAACACGAGCGAGCCGGCGCGGTAGAACGCGTCGACGATCGAGAGCGCCGGGTCGCGCACGAGGGCCGCGAGCACGGGCAGCACGGCGAGCAGCACGCCGAAGACGGCGAGCGCCGCCGCTCCGACGGCTTTCGGCACCCGGAACGAGGTCGGGGACGCGGGCTCCTCTGCGGGGGCGCGGCAGAGCACCAGGCCGGCGACGGCGCCGAGCACGATCGCGCCGACCTGGCCGAGTACGCCGCCGACGAGCACGACGAGAGCGATCGCGACGAGCGCGATCCCGGCCCGCCGTGCGTCGGGGGTGAGCGCCCGCGCCATCCCGAGCACCGCCTGCGCGACGATCGCGACGGCGACGATCTTGAGTCCGAGGAGCGCTCCGTCGGCCACCGGTCCCTCGAGGAGCGCCGCCCCGGAGGCGAAGGCGACGAGCAGCACGGCGGACGGCAGGGTGAAGGCGAGGAACGCCGCGAGCGCTCCGAGCGGACCCGCGCGCAGCAGACCGAGCGCGAAGCCGACCTGGCTCGACGCGGGGCCCGGCAGGAACTGCGCGAGGGCGACGAGGTCGCCGTAGCCGCGCTCGTCGATCCACCGGCGACGCTCGACGAGCTCGGCGCGGAAGTACCCGAGGTGGGCGATCGGGCCGCCGAACGAGGTCAGCCCGAGCTTCAGGAACGCCGTGAAGACCTCCCCGACGGTGCCTCGCGCGACCGACGCGGACGCGGACGCGGGCTCGGTCACGGAGGCATCGTATCGAGCGGGGGCGAAGGGGTGGTGCAATAGTCCCGTGGCGCACGACGACGATCCCCCGGAGCTGCGCGGCTACGTGCCGAACGAGCGCGACCGGCCGCTGCGGCATCCGGCGACCCTGCACGTGATGCGCATCGTGATCGTGCTCGGCGTCATCGGGCTCGTGCTACCCGGGCTCTACGCGACCGTCGTGCTGCAGAACAGGAACGCGTCCGCGGTCTGCGCGGCCGTCGTGGCGAGCGCCGCGCCGGGCTCGGCGGCCGTGCCGCGGTTCGAGGTCGCCGGGCCCGGAGGCCCGTCCTGGTACTGCTACGCGCGCGACTTCGGCGGGCACGAGGTGCTCGTCGAATCGCTGGGGCTGTTCCCAGGTTGACCTCGGAGGGGTCTGTTAGCCTCCCGGGCGAATGACTTCCCGACACCGCACCCCATCCTCGTTCACGCTCCGACACGCTCTCAGCGTGACGGCGGGCTCGATGGTCTTCGCGATCGGCGTGGCCGTCTACCCGCTCGGAGCTCCGCCGTCTCTCGCCGAGATGCGCGCCGAGTACACCCGTGTGCACGCCCAGGAGTTCGTCGTGTCATCCGCGGTCTCGAGCGAGGCGCTCGCCGCGACCGGTGCACTCCCGGCCGCGCGCGACGCGTTCGGGTCCACCCCCGGACCCGAGACCTTCATCCAGAGCGGCACCAACCACGACTGGGCGAAGCTCGTGCTCGTCTACGCCGGCTGGCCGGTCAGCGACAGCAACGTCACCGTCATCCTCCGCTGGATGCGACAGGAGAACGGTCCCGACGACTGGTTCCGCCGCAACAACCCGCTCAACATCGGTGCGGGCGGCTTCGCCTCCTACGCGAGCCTCGACGAGTCGGCGCGCGTGGTCGCGAAGGCGCTCACGACGAGCGGCATGTACGGCGACATCGCGGCGGGCTTCGCCGCCTCCGCGCCGACCGCCGACATCGAGTACGCGATCTGGGCCTCCCCGTGGGCGGGCGGCCACTACGCGTGGGGCGGGCACTGGCACTACAGCGACGTGCCCGTGGTCCCCGCGCCGGCGAGCGCCTGGGGTCGCTGAGCTTCCCTCTCGGTGGTCGAGTAGCCCGCGCAGCGGGCGTGTCGAGACCCGCCCGCTGCGCTGACTCTCACCCCCGGATGAGCGCGAGGCTGTGCGGCACGGTCTCGCCGAGGTCGGCCGTGCCGAGGAGCTCACCGGTCTCGAGATCCACGGCGTGCACGGCCTTCGCAGCAGGGTCGACCACGTATGCGATCCCGTCGAGCACCGTCACCGACGGCGCCGGCTCGCGCCAGTCCTCGGGCGGGGTCCACGCGTCGATCACCGGCAGGGATGCCGTGAGGGCTCCCGAGAGCACGTCGACGATGTGCAGGGCGCCGTCGGTCGCGAGCACGACGCCGTCGCCGTCGTCGTCCCGCGCGAGCGACCAGTAGTAGTACTCCGCCGGCAGCTCGACGAGCCGCACGGCGTCGGCAGCCAGGTCGATGAGGGCGACACTCGACGAGGTCTCACCCGGGGCGGTGTAGTCGGCGAGCACCACCGGGGAGTCGTCGGAGCCGACCGGTCCGCCCACGCCGCCCTCGGCGTCCGGGAGGGCGATCGTGCGGAACTCCCCTGCCTCATGCACGACGACCGCTCCGGTGCAGCCGAACAGCACCGCCTCGTTCGCCGCGACGGCCTCGCCGTGCACATCCGGGCAGTCGTCGGTGCGCGCGAGTTCGGAGCCGTCCGCGGCGAGCGCGAGCACCGAACGACGGGACTCGTCGTCGCCCGCGGTCACGAGCACGACACCGTCGCTGAGCTGAAGCGCGACGCCGTGGTGCGCTGCGCCCAGCTCGAGCACGCGGGAGGCGGGGGCATCCTCGTCGAGGTCGTCGGAGTCGAGGAAGGTCACCGTTCCCGCGCCGTCGCTGAAGAGCGCGGTGGTTCCGTGGTGCGGCACGACGTGGCCGGGGTGGTCCATCGGGAACTCGAGGTCGGTGAGCTCGGGTTCCTTCGTGTAGGAGTGACCGTGGTCGCCGTGGCTGTCGGTCCACGCGCCACCGTCGAGCACCGTGAAGCCGTCGGCCGTCGTGAGCATGACGTGCCGGCCGTCACCCGCCTCGGCGAGGCGCGTCACGCCGTCGGTCTCGACGTCGGCGACCTCGGTGAGCGTCGTCGCGTCGATCACGAGGATGCCGCCCTCGTGCAGCACCGCGAGCCGCGGCTGGGGGGGTGTCGAACTCGGTCTCGGCTCCGGGTTCGTCGCCGGGCAGGTCGGACACGGGGGCGGCGCAGCCGCCGAGCAGCAGCACGAGGGCCGCCGCAGGGATCACAGGGTTGATTCTCATGTCGCCACCGTAGCGTAATGAGAATCATTATCGTTAGCTGGAGGCAGCGAGGACGCAAGAACTCCACCTCTCGGTGGTCGAGTAGCCGCCGGAGGCGGCGTGTCGAGACCCGTCTCGGACTTACGCGGCGCCGTCGAACATCGAGGTGACCGACCCGTCGTCGAACACCTCGTGGATCGCGCGCGCGAGCAGCGGCGCGATCGGCAGCACGGTGAGACGATCCCAGCGCTTCTCCTCCGGGATCGGGAGGGTGTCGGTGACGACGACCGAGTCGATGAAGTCGCTCTGCAGGATCTCGACCGCGGGGTCGGAGAAGACGGCGTGGGTGGCGGCGACGACGACGCCGAGCGCGCCGCGGGCCTTGAGCGCCTCGGCGGCCTTCGCGATCGTGCGACCCGTGTCGATGAGGTCGTCGACGAGTAGACAGACGCGCCCCTCGACCTCGCCGACGATCTCGTGCACGCTCACCTGGTTGGCGACCCGCGGGTCGCGACGTTTGTGGATGATCGCGAGCGGCACGCCGAGTTTGTCGCTCCAGACGTCGGCCACCCGCACCCGGCCCATGTCGGGGCTCACCACGGTGAGCGACGCGGGGTCGAGCTTCGCCCGGAAGTGCTCGAGGAGCACCGGCATCGCGAACAGGTGGTCGACGGGTCCGTCGAAGAAGCCCTGGATCTGCGCCGCATGGAGGTCGACGCTCATGATGCGGTTCGCGCCCGCGGCCTTGAACAGGTCGGCGACGAGCCGGGCCGAGATCGGCTCGCGACCGCGCCCCTTCTTGTCTTGGCGCGCGTAGGGGTAGAACGGGGCGACGACCGTGATGCGCTTGGCGCTCGCGCGCTTCGCCGCGTCGATCATGATGAGCTGCTCCATGAGCCACTCGTTGATCGGCGAGGTGTGCGATTGGACCACGAACACATCGGCGCCGCGGATGCTGTCGCCGTAACGGGCGTAGATCTCGCCGTTCGCGAAGGTGCGTGCCTCGGTCGGCACGAGCTCCGACTCGAGCTCGGCGGCGATGTCGGCGGCGAGTTGAGGATGCGCCCGGCCGCTCACGATGACGAGTCGCTTCTGACCGGTGATCTTGATGGCCGACACGCCTGCTCCTCGCCCTTGTGACCCCAGCCTACCGGTCGCGGCGGGTCACTCCTGAGTGCCGGCTGCGGCCTTCTTCGCGAGGGCCGCCTCGTGGTGGCGAGCGGTCCAGCCCTCGACGAACTTGAGCTGCGAGACGCTCACGGCGAGGGCACCGGCGGGCACATCCCGGCGCACGACGGTGCCGGCCCCGACCGTCGCGTCGTCGCCGATCGTCACGGGCGCGACGAACGAGTTGTGGGTGCCGGTGTGCACGTGCGAGCCGATCGTCGTGGCGTGCTTGTTCACGCCGTCGTAGTTCGCCGTGATGGCCCCTGCACCGATGTTGGTGCCCTCCCCGATCGTCGCGTCGCCGATGTAGGAGAGGTGCGGCACCTTCGACCCGGCACCGATCTTCGCGTTCTTCGTCTCGACGTAGGTGCCGATCTTGCCACCCTCGCCGAGCTCGGTGCCGGGGCGCAGGTAGGCGAACGGGCCCACCGTCGCTTTCGCACCGATCACCGCGAGCGTCGCGTCGGCGCGCTTGATGCTCGCCTCCTCGCCGACCTCGCAGTCGAGCAGTGTCACGTCGGGACCGATCTTCGCCCCGCGTGAGACGGTCGTCGCGCCGGCGATGTGCACGTTGGGCAGCAGCTCGACGTCTTCGGCGAGGGTCGCGCGCAGGTCGATCCAGGTGGTCGACGGATCGTGCACCGTCACGCCCGCGAGCTGCCAGCCGCGCACGATCATCGCGTTGAGGCGCGCGGCGGCCCGGGAGAGCTGCACGCGGTCGTTGATGCCCTCGACGAGCCAGGCCTCGGGCACCGGCACCGCCTCGATCGCCTCGCCGTCGCCGTGCAGCATGCCGACGACGTCGGTGAGGTACCGCTCGCCCTGATCGTTGTTGGAGGCCAGCTGCGGAAGCCGCGCGCGCAGCGCGGCGACCGTGAACACGTAGGTGCCCGAGTTGACCTCGGTGATGGCGCGCTCGTCATCGCTCGCGTCGCGGTGCTCGACGATCCTCGACAGGGCGCCGTCGGCATCCCTCACGACACGGCCGTAGCCGGTCGCATCGTCGACGATCGCCGAGAGCAGGGTCGCCGCGGCTGTCGCCCGACGGTGGGCTTCGAGCAGCCCGGAGAGCGTCGCGGCGTCGAGCAGCGGCACGTCGCCCGAGATGACGACGACGTCGCCCTCGAAGTCGCCCGGCAGGGCTTCGACGGCGACCTGCACGGCGCGACCGGTGCCGGGGATCTCGTCCTGGTCGACGACGAGCGCCCCGGGCAGGAACTCCTCGACCGCCGCGGCGACGACATCCCGTTCGTGACGCACCACCGTCACGACGTGCGCCGCCGCGAGTTCGCGCGCGGTCGCGAGCACGTGCCCGAGCAGCGGTACGCCGGCGAGCTCGTGCAGCACCTTGGGTCGGGAGGACTTCATCCGCGTCCCCTGTCCGGCGGCGAGGACGACGATGGCGAGGCGGGAGTCGGTCACCGCTCCATTGTCGCGCGTCACGCCGTCGGGCGGTGCCGCTCGCGCAGTTCGGCCTTGCGCACCTTGCCGCTCGCCGTGCGCGGCAGCTCGTCGACGATCTCGAGGCTCTTCGGCAGTTTGTACTTCGCGAGCCGCTCGGAGCAGAACGCGACGAGCGCCTCGAGGTCGAGCGCGGCACCGGGCGCGAGCGTCACGACGGCGTGCGGCACCTCGCCCCACCGCTCGCTCGGCAGACCGATCACGGCCACCCCGGTGACGCCCGGGATCGCGGAGACCACCTGCTCGACCTCGGCCGAGTAGATGTTCTCGCCTCCCGAGATGATCAGGTCCTTCACCCGGTCGACCACGGTGAGGAAGCCGTCGGCATCCACGAAGCCGACGTCACCGGTGCGGAACCAGCCGTCGGACGTGAAGGCGGCCGCGGTCTCGTCGGGTCGACCCCAGTACTCGAGGAAGACGCTCGGACCCGATGCCTCGATCTCGCCACGCTGGTCGGGGGCCGTGACGAGCTCGCCCGACTCGGTGTCGCGCAGTCGGAACGTCGTGAAGAAGTGCGCGAGGCCGCTCGAGCCGATCCGGTCGGCCGAGTGCCACGGCGGCATCATCGTCACGCCGGGTGAGGCCTCGGTCATCCCATAGCCGCCGCTGAAGGCGAGGCCACGCTCGGCGTACGCCGCGACCACCCGCTCGGAGATCGCCGAGCCTCCGCACGTCATCGAGCGGAGCGAACGGATGTCGGTGGTCGACCAGGCCGGGTCCTCCATCATGAACTGGTAGGTCGTCGGCACGCCCGAGATGAAGGTCGCCTGCAGCCGCTCGATCGCGGCGAGCGCCTCCCCCGGCACGAAGCGCTCCTGCAGCAGCACCGCGCCGCCTTTGAGGAAGGTCGGCAGCACGCCCATCCCGAACGACGCGACGTGGAACATCGGCGAGATGATGAGCGTGCGCTCGCTCGACGTGTAGTCGTAGTCGGTGATCGCGTTGAGCGCGTTCCAGGTGAGGTTGCCGTGCGTGAGCACCGCCCCCTTCGGGCGGCCCGTGGTACCCGAGGTGTAGATGATGACCGCCCGGTCGGCGAGCGTCACGCGGGGCGCATCGACGAGGGCCTCGGCCCCCGCGATGAGCGACTCGAAGTCGAGCACCCCGTCCGGTGCGGCGGCGTCGTCGGGCTCCCGCACGCGGATGCGCTCGAGCGAGAGCCCCGCCGTGGCCGTCGCGGCCGCCTCGTCGAGGCTCGCGCTCGAGATCAGCAGACGCGCGTCGCTGTCGTCGAGTTGGTAGGTGAGCTCGGTCGGCGAGAGCCGCGTGTTGAGCGGCACGAAGATCGCCCCGAGCAGCGTCGTCGCGAACATCGACTCGATGAACGACGGATGGTTGTTGCCCAAGTAGGCGACGCGGTCGCCACGCTCGACCCCGTGCTCGCGCAGCGCCCCCGCGAGGGCGTCGATGCGTGCGCCGAGGGCGGCATACGACGTCTCGACATCCCGGAAGACGAGGGCGGTGTGGTGACGCGACTTCACGGCGCGCCGCCGCACCCAGGAACCGATGCCCTCGGGGATCACCGTCGATCTCCTCCGAACCCGCCGCTCAGGCGTAGACGCGCGAGATGAACTGTACGACGACCGCCGGTCGCTCCTGGCCGTCGATCTCGATCACGCCGTCGGCGTGCAGCTGGTAGCCGCCGGGGACCTCGGTGACCGTCGCGAGGGTCGCGCGCAGACGCACCCGCGCGCCCGACGGCACGGGCGAGGTGAAGCGCACCTTGTCGAGGCCGTAGTTGACGAGTGTCGTCGCGTCGCTCACCTCGAGCAGCTGCGACCACATCGGGATGAACAGCGAGAGCGTGAGGAACCCGTGCGCGATCGTGCCGCCGAACGGGGAGTCCTTCGCCTTCTCGGGGTCGACGTGGATGTACTGGTGGTCGTCGGTGGCGTCGGCGAACGTGTCGATCCGCGACTGCGGCACGTCGAACCACGACGAGGTGCCGAGCTCGGTGCCGGCGAGGGCGGGGAGATCGGCCAGGGTGACGGTGCGGGTCATGATGTTCCTTTCGAGAGACCGAGGAGCCGGATGGCGTTGCCGGCGAGGATCTTCGGACGCACGGCATCCTTCACCTCGAGCTCGGCGAAGTCGGCGAGCCAGCGCTCGGGGGTGAGCAGCGGGAAGTCGGAGCCGAACAGCACGCGATCCTGCAGGTACGAGTTCAGCGCGCGTACGAGCTGCGGCGGGAAGTAGCGCGGCGACCAGCCGCTCAGGTCGATCCACGCCCCGGGCTTGTGCGTCACGAGGGAGAGCTGCTCGTCGACCCACGGCACCGCGGGATGGGCGAGCACGACCTGCAGCGCGGGATGCTCGGCGAGCACGTCGTCGAGCAGCATCGGGTTGGAGTACCGCAGCTTGAGCCCCGCACCGCCGGGCATGCCCGCCCCGATGCCGGTCTGCCCGGTGTGCACGATGACGGGCAGACCGAGTTCGGCGAGTGCCGCCCAAAACGGCCGGTGCTCGTCGGCGCTCGGGTCGAAGCCCTGCACGGTGGGGTGCAGCTTGAAGCCGCGCACCCCGTGCTCACCGGCGAGCTCGCGCGCGAGGTCGATCGCGGCGGGCCCGGTGCGCGGGTCGACGGAGCCGAACGGGATGAGCACGTCGGCGTGATCTGCGGCCTGCGCGGCGATCTCGGCGCTCGGGATCGGGTCGTGACCGAGCTGAGTACGCGCGTCGACGGTGAAGACGACGGCGGCCATCGACCGCTCGCGGTAGTAGTCGGCGATGCTGGCGAGGTCGGGGCGGGCGACGTCGGCCTTGAAGTACGCGCTCGCCGCCTCCGCGAGCGCGGGCGGGAGCGAGGGATGCCCGTCGTGCCCCACCTCGATGTGCACGTGCAGGTCGAGGGCGACGAGCGCCTCGACGTCGAGCTCCGGGCGGTACATCGTGCTCAGTCCTGGCGCGGCGCGCGGTCGAGCTCCGGCGGCAGCGGCGGGAAGGGCGCCTCGCCGACCGACTGGAGGTTCGCGACGAGTTCACCGGCGAGCTCGTCTTGGATGTCGTCGGCGTTCCAGCCGCCCTCGCGGAGGAACGACTCGGCCACCTCGGGGTGGCGCCAGAGCTGCAGGCGGTCGCCACCCGCGCCGATCACCTGGCCGGAGATGCCGGCCGCCTCGTCGGAGGCGAGCCAGACGACGAGACCCGCCACGTCGTCGGCGGTGCCGAAGCCGAGGTCATGTCGGAAGAACGCGGGCATCGGCTCACCCCGCTCGTCGGCCTCGACCGCCGCGGCGAAGTACGGGATCGTCTTCGTCATCGCGGTGGCCGCGACCGGGATGACCGCGTTCGCCGTGACACCGGCTTTCTTCATCTCGATCGCCCAGGTGCGGATCATGCCGACGATGCCCGCCTTGGCGGCGGCGTAGTTGGTCTGGCCGAAGTTGCCGCGCTGCCCGGTGGGCGAGCCGATCGCGATGATGCGGCCCGGCTTCTCCTGCTGCTTGAAGTGGGCGAACGCGGCGCGCGCGGCGGTGAACGTGCCGCGCAGGTGCACGTCGATGACGGCGTCGAAGTCGTCGTCGGTCATCTTCAGCAGCGAGCGGTCGCGCAGGATGCCGGCGTTGGTGACGAGGATGTCGAGGCCTCCGAACTCGGCGACGGCGGAGTCTACGAGTTGCTGCGCCACCGCGGAGCTGCCGACGGGTGCCACGACCGCCGTCGCGCGGCCGCCGGCATCCCGGATGCGGTCGACGGTGGCCGCCGCCGCCTCCGCGGAGACGTCGTTCACCACGACGGCGGCTCCCGCCTTCGCGAGCGCCTCGGCGTAGGCGGCGCCGAGCCCCGCGCCGCTGCCGGTGACGATCGCGACCTTGCCGACGAGCGAGATGCCCATGCCTGCTCCTTTGCGTGCTGGTGGGGTACTGCGCCGCGGGCGCGGCGGATGCCGGAAGGCAGATTATCAGGTTTCCTGCCAGTGGTGGCGGTTCTGGCAGACTGACCGCGTGAGCACGGAAATCCCGACCCCGCTGCTGTATCTCGTGAAGCGGGTCGAGCTCGCGGTGCGCAAGAACCTCGACGCCGTGCTCGAGGTGCATGGGCTCACCACCATCCAGTACACGGCCCTGACGACCCTCGCCCGGCACTCGGGCATGTCGGCAGCCGCGCTCGCCCGCTACTCGTTCGTCGCCCCGCAGACCATGGCGCAGCTCGTCGGGCTCCTGGAGGCCCGGGGCTGGGTCGACAGGGTTCCGGACCCCGACTCGCGGCGCCGCCAGTTGCTCGTGCTCACCGACGGCGGGCGACGACTTCTGGACGACCTGCGCGAACCCGTCGCCGAGGTCGAGACGCGGATGGTGGCCGAGACCGACGATGCCGACCTCGCGGTCGTACGGAGCGCGCTCCGCACCTTCGGGTCGTCGCTCGAACCGCAGACCGCGCCGGTGGCGGCGCTCGACGGTGAATCGCCGGCCACCCGCCGGACGGATCGCACGCGGCCGCGCACCCGACGGGGATCGCCGACGAGCCTGCTGCTCACCGTGTTCGGCGACTACTGGTCGGAGCGGTCGGAAGCACTCCCGTCGGCGGCGATCGTGAGCGTGCTGGGCGACTTCGGGGTCTCCGAGGCGGCGGCCCGCACCGCCCTGAGCCGGATGGTCAAGCACGGCCTCCTGAGCCCCTCCCGAGCGGGTCGCAAGACCGGGTACCGGCCCACCGCGCGCAGCGACGCGATCCTGAGCGACACGCTCCACCGGATCGTCGCGTTCGGGGGCGAGGAACGCGACTGGGACGGATCGTGGAGCGTCGTGCTCGTCGACGACGATCGGCTCAGCCGCTCACTTCGCGACGCCGTGCGCTCCCGGATGGAGTGGCTCGGATTCGCGCGACTCGTCGACGGCCTCTGGCTCTCCCCGTGGGATCGGCACGCGACGGCCCTCGAAGAGCTCGCCAAGCTCGGGGTGGTCGACGACGTGACGACCCTCACCGCGCGGGTCCCCGACGAGCTCCCGGGCCCGCGACGCCCCGAGGAGGCGTGGGACCTCGTGGAGCTCGATCGCGAGTACCGCGCGTTCCTCGCCGAGGCGCGGCGGCTGCAGGACGCCCTCGCCGCCGGTGTGCTCGGCCCGGCGGAGGCGCTCGTGCACCGCACGGGCCTCACGGACGAGTGGATCGCCCTGATCGGCGCCGACCCCGACCTCCCGCGCGACCTCCTCCCCGACGATTGGCCCCGGTCGGAGGCTCGCGAGGCGTTCCTCGACACCCACGAAGCCCTCGGCGAGCGGGCGATCTCTCGGGTGTCGGAGGCCGTGGCCGCCGTCGATCCGACGCTCGCCGACCTCGTCGTCCGGCGCTCGTTCCGCGACTTTGTTAGTCAGAGAGATTGACATTCATGACATTCATGGCGCACATTGGACCCGCCAGTGTCATGTATTCCGTTCCCGGCGCGTCTGACGAGCCCTGATCGGACACACCCGCACCACCCTTCGATGAAGAAAGGTCCTCGCAATGAAGCGTCGCGCACTCCTCGGTGGCATCGCCCTCGCCACCGCCGTCGCCCTCGTCGGCTGCACCGACTCCGGTGCCGCCCCCGAACCCACCGATGCCGGCCCCGGCGAGACCTACTCGGTCCGCGTCGCCGCGCTCCCGATCGCCGAGACGGGGGCCATCTGGGCCGCCCTCGAGGCGGGCATCTTCGAAGAGCACGGCATCGACCTCGAGATCCTCCCCGCCCAGGGCGGTGCCCAGGCCATCCCCGCCCTCGTCGCCGGTGACATCGACTTCGCCATCGGACAGCCCATGGGCCCGTTCCGCGCGTCCCTCGGCGGCGAGGAGGTGCGCATCCTCAGCAATTACGCCAACAGCCTTCCGAGCGGTGAGGACGTCAACTCGGTCGTCGCGAGTGCGGCGAGCGGCATCACGTCGTGGGCCGACCTGTCGGGCAAGACCGTCGCCGTGAACAGCCTCGGCGCCGCCGGCGACCTCACCATCCGTGCGGCTGTCGCGGCCGACGGCGGCGACCCCGATTCGATCGAGTTCGTCGCGGTGGCCTTCCCCGACGTGCCCGCGCAGATCGAGGCGGGCGCGATCGACGCCGCCTGGGCGCCCGACCCGTTCCGCGGCATGGTGGTCGGCGCCGGCGGCACCGACCTCGGCGGCCCGTACCAGCAGGCGATCCCCGGCCTCACGGTGCTGACCAGCTTCACGCTGCAGAGCGTCATCGACGAGAACCCCGCGATGGTGGAAGCCTGGAATGAGGCCCTCGCCGCCGCGCTCGAGTTCGCCGCGTCGAACGAGGATGCGGTCCGCGCCGCGATCGAGGCGGGCCTCGACCTGCCGGAGGGTGCCGCCGACGGCATCGTCCTGCCCGAGTTCACGGCCGACCTGAGCAACGCCGGCCTCGAGGACCTCGTCGAGCTCGCCCTCGAGTACGGGTACTTCGAGACCGCTCCCGACCTGGACGCGATCGTCGTCCAGTAACCCGCACCTGCAGTATCCGCACACGGTGGTCCGGGATCCCCCGATCCCGGACCACCGGCGCGAGCGGCGCAGGATGATGGACCCGACGGACCCGACGAGAGGACGCGCGCGATGAGGCGACGACTGCAGCACGTGCTGCTCGGCCTGCTCGGCATCATGGCGTTCCTCGGCTTCTGGCAGCTCGCCGCCACGGTCGGCTGGGTGAACGGCACCTACGTTCCCCCGCCCACCGAGGTGTTCGGGGCCCTCGGCCGCATGGCCCTCGACCTGCACTACTGGCGCACGATCGGCAACACCCTCATCACCTGGTCGATCGGCCTCGGCATCGCGGCGGTGCTCGCCCTCGTGCTCGGCACGGTCGTCGGCATGGTTCCGGTGCTGCGCCGCTACACCCGGTCGACGGTGGAGTTCCTGCGGCCGATCCCCTCGGTCGCGATCATCCCCCTCGCGATCCTCATGTTCGGGTACGACCGCGAGGCGTCGCTCGTCATCGTCGTGTTCGCGACGTTCTGGCAGATCTTCATCCAGGTGCTCTACGGCGTCGCCGACATCGACCCAGTCGCGCGCGACACCCAGCGCAGCTTCGGCATCTCGTCCGCCGACCGGTTCGTGCACCTCGTGCTGCCGACCGCATTGCCGTACATCATGACCGGCCTCCGGCTCGGGGCCACCGTCGCCCTGATCCTGACCGTCACAGGAGAACTCATCATCCAGGTCGACGGCATCGGACGCCTGCTCACCCAGCGCGGGACCGCCGCCGACTATGCCGGGGTCTACGCGCTCGTGGTGACGGCGGGGCTCCTCTCGCTCGTGATCAACACGGTCGTGCGCATCGTCGAGCGGCGCGTGCTCGCCTGGCACGAGTCGGTCCGCGCGGAGGTCGCCCTGTGAGCGCCCCGTCGGCGACGCGCCGTCTCCTCCCCGCCGCCGCGAGTCGGCGCCTCCCGCGCTGGCTCGACCGGCTGCTCGAGGCGATCGGGCTCCCGCTCCTGCTCCTCGGGCTCTGGGCGCTGTCGGCGCTCGTCTCGCCCAACCGCTACTTCCCCGCCCCGTGGCGCATCGCCGAAGCGTTCGTGAAGACCTGGCTCGGAGAGTCGTTCTTCGTCGACGTGCTGCCGAGCATCGGTCGTCTTCTGATCGGGCTCGCGCTCGCGATCATCATCGGCATCGCGGTCGGGGTGCTCATCGGGTCCGTGCGCTGGCTGCGTCAGCTCGTCGAGCCGGTGTTCGAGTTCTTCCGCGCGGTGCCGCCCCCGATGCTCGTCCCGCTGCTCGCCATCACTCTCGGCATCGGCGACACGGCGAAGATCCTCGTCATCGTCGCCGGGTCGATCTGGCCCATCCTGCTCAACACCGTCGAGGGCGTTCGGGCGGTCGATGCGGTGCAACGCGAAACGGCGACCTCGTATCAGCTCTCGACCGCGCAGCGCGTGGCCTTCATCACCCTGCCGAGTGCCGCGCCTCAGATCATGGCGGGCATCCGGCAGTCGCTGTCGATCGGCATCATCCTCATGGTGATCTCCGAGATGACGAACTCGTCGTCGGGACTCGGCCTGCGCATCACGTTCTTCCAGCAGAACTTCCAGATCCCCGAGATGTGGAGCGGCATCATCCTGCTCGGACTCATCGGCATCGCGCTCGCGCTGCTGTTCCAACTCGCCGAGCGATTCGTGCTCGGCTGGTATCGCGGCCTGAAGGAGACCGAACGTGCCTGAGGCGACGACCACCGACCACCTGCTCCGTGTCGAGGGGCTCACCAAGTCGTACGGCGACTTCGAGGCGCTGCGCGACATCACCTTCAGCGCGAAGCAGGGCGAGCTCGTCTGCATCGTCGGGCCGTCGGGATGCGGCAAGACGACGCTCCTGAAGTGCATCGCCGGGCTGCTCGCCCCGTCGGGGGGCACAGTCGAGCTCGACGGCGTGCCGGTCACCTCGCCGCCGAAGAAGATGGCGGTCGTCTTCCAGGAGTACGGCCGCAGCCTCATGCCGTGGATGACGGTGCGCCGCAACGTCGAGCTCCCCCTCCTCCGTACGACGTCGAAGCCCGAGCGTCGCCGTCGCGTCGACGAGGCGCTCGACGCGGTCGGGCTCGCCGCCGCAGGCGGCAAGTTCCCGTGGCAGCTCTCGGGCGGCATGCAGCAGCGGGTCGCGATCGCGCGCGCGATCGCCTACGACCCCGAGGTGCTCATCATGGACGAGCCCTTCGCCGCGGTCGACGCCCAGACCCGTGCCGACCTCGAAGACCTCGTGCGCGACCTGTGGAAGAAGTTCGGCGTGACGGTGCTCTTCGTGACCCACGACATCGACGAGTCGGTCTACCTCGGCGAGCGCGTCGTCGTGCTGTCGATGTCGCCGACGGTCGTGCAGGAGGACCTCGCGATCGACCTCCCCGTCGAGCGCGACCAGCTCTCGACGCGGGCCCTGCCGCGGTTCACCGAGTTGCGCACCCACGTGTACGAGCAGATCCAGCGCGCGAAGCGCGAGGCGAACACCTCCGCCTGATTCAGGGGGTGGGGTGATAGTAACCGTCGACAAACTCCGGCTCCGAGTGAACGAGACCTAGCAATTCCGTCGAGTAGGCCGTGCTCTTCTCGATCTGATCGACCATGCCTGCAAGGAGCGTGAGCGCGGCTGCCGGCGTGGTCGGCGAGAGATATCGCCTCTTCACCTTGAGCGCGATCGCCGGAAGCGTTACATGCCCATCGAACCTCCGGTTCCAGAGCCTCCCATGATGTGCCGCGATGTTTCGAAGGAACGTGATGTTCTGAACGGCCTGGAGCAGCTTTGGCCCGTCCTCGAGGCTCAGGGACTTGGTGACGGGCTCAAGGATGCCCTTGTCGCGCAGGGCGCGAAGGAAACGCGAGAATGTTCCGATCGATACAACTTCGATAGCGGCCCAGAACGGGACAGGCTCCCCCTTGTTCACGTGGTGCGCGATGAAGATCTCGTCACGGGACTGGATGGCACGGAAGCTCTCGAGGACCTTGTCTCGGTTTTTCGACTCTGCCTGCCAACGCCGCACGGTATGAGCGTCGTCCGTCGCGGGCGCGGGGCTGTTCGGCAGGTAGAGGTTGTCGTGAAGGTATCCGTCGCTGCCGCCGATGACCTCCGCGACGTGGTACGCGACGCGGCTCCGCAGGGTCGGCTCGACCACACCGACTCCGTCGAGCACCAGATTGCGGACCGCACGATCGAGGTCGTAGATCTCCATGAGCTGAGAGGCGCTCGTGCCATCTACGTACTCATCGACGCCGGGCTTGTAGAAGCACCGACCGTAACCGCTCACCCGGTAGTAATTGCTTGAGTAGAGGAACATCGCGAACTCACCAGGAGTGACGCTGCCCAAGTCGAGTCCGCGATCCAGGTGCTTCTGGACTTGCGCTTTGAGGTGAATCCAACTCTTCAAACGTCGCTCCCTGAAACGAAGGCGCACATAGCAAAACGAAGAACCCACCCGGCTGTCGCCGAGTGGGTCCGAATGTTGACACCATCTTATGCGCAAGCGCCGACAACGAGCAAGGGACGGCACAGGCTCCAGCGCGCGAAGCGCGAGTCGAACACCTCCGTCTGAGCCGGGGACGACTCAGCGGGGGTCGGCGGTCAACCAGGCGACGACGACATCCCCGATGATCCCCCGCAGGTGGTCGCGGCGCTCGGGCGCCAGCAGGTCGCGGTCGAAGAGGTAGCCGAACGTGTACTGGTTGGCGACCTGGAAGAAGCAGTACGAGCTCACGACGAGGTGCACGTCGAGGGCATCCACGTCGTCCCGGAACACGCCGCTCTCGCGTCCGCGCGCGAGCACCCCGTCGAGCACGTTGAGGGCCGGTTGGTTGAGCTCGCGGAGCGACTCGAGGCGGCGGATGAACTGCCCGCGATGGATGTTCTCGATCGAGACCAGGCGGATGAAGTCGCTGTGGGCGAGGTGGTGGTCGTAGGTGAGCTCGGCGATGCGCCGCACGGCCTCGGTCGGCGGCAGATCGCCGACGTGCTGCCGCTGCTCGGCTTCGCGGATGCCGCGGTACGCCTTCTCGAGCACCGCGAGGTACAGCTGCTCCTTGCCGCCGAAGTAGTAGTAGATCATCCGCTTCGTCGTGCGCGTGCGCTCGGCGATGTCGTCGACGCGGGTTCCCGAGAAGCCCGACTCCGCGAAGGCGGCCGTGGCGACGTCGAGCAGTTCGGCGCGCGTACGCTCCGCATCGCGGATGCGGACGGCCGGCACGGTCATGCTCTCACCCTAGGGTCGCTCGGGACGGCGGGCGACCTCACGCTCCGGCCAGCAGCCGCCGCGGGTTGTCGACCAGCAGCCGGTGCTCCTCGTCGGCGGTCAGCCCCGCGGCGCGGAGTCGCGGCAGCACGGTGGTGTGCAGGTGATCCATCCGCCAGTCGGGGGCGTGGACGGCCCGCCACGACGGTGGGGTCACGCGGCTGAAGAAGGCGGCGTCGTGCGAGAGCAGCAGGCGATCGAGGTGACCGGCGTCGAGCAGCGCGAGCAGCATCCGGATGCGGACGTCGTCGGACTGCACGTGCGACATGCCGAACCTGTCGAACCCGAGGAACGACCCGGCGTCGGCGAGGGTCGTGAGGTAGCCGAGGTCGTCGGAGTCGCCGGAGTGCCCGATGACGACCCGCTCGAGCGGCACCTCGAGTCGCCGCAGGAGCTCCTGTTGGACGAGACCGCCTCGGGATGCCGCGTGGCTGTGGGTGGTGATCGGCACGCCCGTCGCGGTGTGCGCGGTCGCGGCGGCGCGGAAGACGCGCTCGACGTCCGGCGTGATCCCCGCGCGGTCGGAGAGCACTTTGATCATCCCGGCGCGGAGGCCCGTGCCGGCGATGCCGTGCTCGATGTCGCGGAGGAAGAGCTCGACGAGGGGGTCGGGTCCGTCGACGAGGAGCCCGGGGCCGTGGAGGCGCAGCGCGGGAGGCAGCACCTCGTCGGCGTAGTAGCCGGTCGCGGCGACGATCCGCATCCGGGTGCGCTCGGCGACCCGGGAGACCCGGGAGACGTCGCGCCCGAGGCCCGGCACCGTGAGGTCGACGACCGTGCGCACTCCGAGCTCGTAGAGACGTTCGAGCCCGTCGACGGCCGTGTCGATCGCGACCTGCTCGTCCCACTCGCGGTGCGGCAGGTCGCGATCGAGGTCGGGGCTCGTCACGAAGATGTGCTCGTGCACGAGCGTGACGCCGAGCTCGTGCGCCGCGACCTCTCCCGTGAGGGTGGGGACGCGACGCACGAGCGGCACCGATCAGCCGGCCGTGGCGCGGATGGCCTCGTAGACCTCGAGCTTCTCGCCCGTGAACTCGGCGAGGAAGAACTCCTCCGCGTTCTCCGAGAAGGCGTCGCGGTCGACATCCTCGACGACCTCCCAGGCATCGCCCGAACGCCACTCCTCGAGCGTCGCCTCCTCGCCCTCGGCGACGCACTCGGTGACCGACGCGACCGCGGTCTCGACGGCTGCCGACAGCGCCTCCTGCTGACGCTCGCTCAGCTCGGTCCACTTGCTGCTCATGATCACGAGGTTCGTGTTGAGCTGGTGGTACGAGAGGCTCACGTAGTCCTGCACCTCGGGGAGGTTGAGGGCGACGAGGTTGGTGATCGGGTTCTCCTGACCGTCGACGAGTCCCTGCTGCAGCGCGAGGTAGAGCTCCTCGTACGCGACCTCGGTCGCGGTCGCGCCGAGCGCGCGTGCGTTCAGCAGGAACTGCGGCGAGCCGGGGAAGCGCATCCGGAGGCCCTCGAGATCCGCAGGCTCGCGGATCGGCGAGTTGGCCGTGAACAGCCGCCCGCCGGCCGACCAGGCACCGAGCGTCTGCACGCCCGTCGCCTCAGCGAAGCCGTCGACCAGCACCTGCGACTCCTCGCTCGCCATGAAGGCGGCGAGGTGCTCGGCGTCGTCGAACGCGAACGCCGCATCCATGACGCTGATCGGCTCGTACACCGCTCCGAGCGCCGAGGCGCCCTGGATGTCGATGTCGATGTCGCCCGAGACGACCGACGCGATGCGGTCGGCGTCGCCGCCGAGCTGGCTGCTGCCGAAGATCTCGATCGTCAGACCGACATCGGCGGCGGCGACCTCGTCGGCGATGACCTGCGCGCCGCACTCGCTCTGGGGTTGCGTGTCGTTGTAGGAGTGCGCGAGCGTCAGCTCGAACTCCTGCTCCTCGACGACGGGCTCCCCGCTTCCGGTTCCGCAGGCTGCCAGCATCAGTGCCGGCACAGCGGCAAGGGCGACCAACGCGACCTTGCGTGAACGTGTTGCCATGTGTTGCTCCTCTCAGTGGTGGGTGGGTGTTGAGTCGGTGGCGGTCGGGGCGTCGGGGATCGCCTCGTCGGCGACGAGACCGGTCAGGTCGTCGAGCATCGCCCGCCGGTCGGCGGGCTCCCCGGTGAAGAGCTCGAACGCGTCGGCCGCCTGGTGCATCGCCATCCCGAGGCCGTTCATCACGCGACGGCCCTGCGCGCGGGCGGCCGCGAGGAGCGCGGTCTCGGCGGGGCGATAGACGATGTCGGCGACCCAGGCGGGCGACGCGAGCAGGTCGAGGTCGACAGGGAGCCCCGGGTGGGCGGCCATGCCCGAGGGCGTGGCGTTGACGAGACCGTCGGCCGCGGCGAGCAGGCTCGGCAGCTCGGCGATGGAGGCCGCGCGCGCCCCGCTCTGTCGGGCGAGCTGGGCGGCCCGGGCGACGTCGACGTCGACGATCACGAGGTCGTCCACCGCTCGGGCGGCGAGTGCCGTCGCGACGGCTGAGCCCGCGCCGCCGGCTCCGAGCAGCACGACGCGCGCACGGGGTGCGTCGCCGAGCCCCTCGTCGAACGAGGCCCCGAAACCGGTGACGTCGGTGTTGTGGCCGGTCGAGCCGTCCCGGGCGAAGAGCACCGTGTTGACGGCCCCGACCGACTGCGCGCTCGGGGCGAGCCCGTCGAGCAGCGGGATGATCGTCTGCTTGACCGGATGCGTGATGTTCAGGCCGTCGAATCCGAGCCGGCGGGCCGACTCGAGGAGCCGCGCGACCCCGAGCTCGGTGCCCTCCCCCGCCTCGAGGTCGATCGTGCGGTACACATAGTGGATGCCGTGGCGGGCACCCTCGAGCTCGTGCATCGACGGGGAGAGCGACGGGGAGACCCCTTCGCCGATGAGCCCGACGAGGATCGTGCGGGGGCGGGTCGACCGCGCGAGCTCGACGGTCATAGCCCGAGCATCCGGGGCAGCCACAGCACGGCGTCGGGGAAGGCGATCGCGAGCGCCACGACGGCGACGGACGGGATGAGGAAGGGCAGGGAGCCCCAGAACACCTCGCCGACGCGCGTGTTCGAGACGGAGGCGGTGACGAACAGCACGGTGCCGACGGGAGGGGTCAAGAGCCCGATCATGTTCGACACGATGAACACCACGCCGAGCACGATCGGGTCGACGTCGTAGGTGGCGGCGATGGGCAGCAGGATCGGCGTGCAGAGCACGAGGATCGCCGTCGCGTCGATCGCGGTGCCGAGTACGAGCGCCAGCAGCGCGACGAGGATGAGGAACACGGTGCTGCTGTTCGTCACCGAGAGCACGAGTTCGGTGATCATCTGCGGCAGCCGCTCGAGCGCCAGGATGTACCCGAGCAACGAGGCCGACGTGACGATGAGCATGATGCCCGCCGTCGTCAGCACCGTCTCCTTGAGGCGGCGAGCAGGGCCCGCCAGGTGAGGGCGCGCTGGATGAGCGCGATGACGAGCACGTAGGCGGCGCCGACCGCCGCAGCTTCGGTCGGCGTGAAGAAGCCGCCGAGGATGCCTCCGAGGATGATGACGGGAGCGAGCAGCGCGAGCACGACCCCCTTGAACGACGCGACGAGCTCTCGGCCGTCGAATCTGCCCGCCTGGATCTTCGGATTGCGCCGTACGAGCACGAAGACGACCACGCAGAGCCCGAGCGCCATGACGAGGGCGGGGATGACGGAGGCCGCGAAGAGCGCTCCTGTCGACGCGGCGGCGAGCCCGGCGAAGATGACGGCGGGGATGCTCGGCGGCATGACCGGAGCGATGAGCGCGGCCGCCGACGAGATGCCGGTGGCGAACCGACGGTCGTAGCCCGCGCGCAGCATGGCGGGGATCTGCACCTTGCCGAGCGCGGCGGCATCGGCGACGGCGGAGCCGCTCATCCAGGAGAACCCCACGCTCGTGCCGACGACGACATAGCCGAGGCTGCCGCGCACGCGGGCGAGCAGGGCGTGAGCGAAGCGGAAGAGCCTCTCAGCCAGACCCGAGTGGTTCGCGAGGGAGCCGAGGAACACGAAGAGCGGTACCGCGAGCAGCGGGAAGCTGCCGGCCGCATTCGTGATCTGGCGCAGGGCGCCGCCGAGCGACTGCCCGATGACGAGCATGTAGACGAGCGACGGTCCGATGAACGCGAACGCCACGGGCACGCGCATGAGAAGCAGGAGCGTGATGGCGATGCCGAGGACGGCGAGTTCCATGTCAGGCCGCCTTCACGTCGGGCTCGGCATCAGTCGCCTTCGCATCGGGCTCCGTGCCCGTCGGCGCGGCCGGCCCGTGGATCGCGATGTCGACCGCGGCGACAATGGCCCGCACGACCGTGCTGAGCGACCCGATGAGCACCGGGATGTAGATGAAGGACATCGGGACGCGGAGCACCGGTGACCGCAGCAGCCCCTGCGACTCGACGAGGTCGATCGACGCGAGCAGCAGCAGGATGCTCGTCGCGGCCACGACGAGCAACGCGAACACCTGCACGACGCGCACGATCATCTGATTGCGGAACGTGTCGACGACCTCGAGGGCGATGTGACCGCGCAAGGTGACGAGGAGCCCCATCGCCGAGAAGGTCAACCAGATGAGGGCGAACTTGGAGACCTCGCCGGTCCACGCGAACCCTTCGAACGGCAGGTAGCGCTGTCCCGCCTGCACGAGCATGAGCGCGAAGATCACGGCGAGCGAGAGCACGCCGATCGCCAGTTCGGCGATGCCGACGACGGTGATCGCGCGGTGCAGTGCGCGTCGCCTCGGCGAGAGCGGGGGATCGGTCGGGGTCACGGACTTCCTCGTTCGTTGTGCCACGCAGTTCATCCTGCGCCATCCGCTAGGAACGTACTAGTTATTACATTACGGATGCAAGACCCAGGTTGCGACGGGCCCGCGAGGCCTGGTTTCTCAATGTACGAACTGGTACATTCACGCCATGCGGACCTCGATCGCGACGGTGTGCCTCTCCGGTGGGCTCGTCGAGAAACTGCACGCCTGCGCCGATGCCGGCTTCGACGGCGTGGAGATCATGGATGCCGACCTCGTCGCCGCCGAGCAGTCGCCCGAGGAGATCCGCGCCCTCTGCGACCGGCTCGGCCTCGCGATCGACATGTTCCAGCCGTTCCGGGACGTCGAGGGCGTCGAAGACGACGTGTTCGCCGAGACCCTGCGGCGCGCGGCCGCCAAGTTCGCGACGATGAACCGCCTCGGCACCGATCTGCTGCTCGTGTGCAGCAACGCCGGCACCGCCACGATCGACGACGACGAGGTCGCCGCCCGGCAGCTC